>CAYXQH010000057.1:0-16495 GCA_964467425.1 uncultured Saprospiraceae bacterium | reverse complement strand
TTAAAATTTGTTGAATTATGGATAAGAGCTAATTGATAGTAATGTAGCGCAGAATCTATTTGGTTTTCAACTAACCATGCGTTTCCGATGTGAAAACAAGCAGTTCCAATTTGAGGATGTTTTTCAAATTCTTTAAACTCTTTTTTTGCAAAAGTATAACTTTTTTGAAAGGCACTTAATGCAGATTGTTTGTTGGTTTTTAAATGTACTGTTCCTTGTAATTCATAGGTATAAGCTTCTTTTATAAAACCCTTTCCTTTTTGGAAATTCAAAGCGAGGGAAATATACTTTTGAGCAAGATCCAACTTGTTTAGTTTTAAATGAAGAGCAGCAATGTTTTGGTAGAGATAAAGAATAGTTTGATGAACTTCTCTTTGCTCTGGCTGGATTTTTTTTGCGTAACTTAATCCTTCTTCGTAAAATTTAATCGCATCTTCTGGTTGGTTTTTGTGACTAAAACAAAGCCCCAACTCATTGTATGTGTTTGGTGTTACGTGATGGTACAGGTTATTCGTTTCTTTTAGTATTCGCAATACTTGTTGAAATTGCGTAATGGCTTGATCGTAGTCTCCGAGGTTTTGATGACAAGTGCCAATATTAAAGTGATAAGCAGTTAAAGAAACAATACGAGTTCCTTTTTCTTTTTCAATGTTGAGTGCTTCTTCGAAAAAAGGAATCGCGCGAAGGAAGTCAGCTTTAGCAGAAAAAAAAACATTGCCTCGTAAATTGGCAGCAAGTGAAAAATTGGGGCTGGTTTTTTCTAAATAGGATGCTGTGATATTTAAGGCATCTAAAGAGTAGGTATCTAGTTTTTTGTATTCTTTTTCCTGCTGAAGTAATTTACTCAATTCACCAATCGTGTAAATAGAGTACTCCCAATTTTTCACTATCCTAAATAAAGAATCTGCTTTTTCAAATAATGCTATTCTTTGTGTATTCGATAAGTCGTCTGAGTTAGAAATAGCCTGATCCATCCATTTCTTTGCCAGGCCGTTTTGATCTACGCCAGCTTGGTGCTGTGCTATACCAGTTGGAATAACTATCCATATAAAAATGAAAAAAAGTGAAATACGAAAGACTAGTTTGCTCATATGCTCAAAGTACATAGATATAATAAAAAATACAAAAATCGTATCGCCTTGTATCGGGTAATGTTATTTCAACTTAGGGGAAAGTTTTGAGGCTTGAAAAAAAGATCAACAGGCATCGAGTAGACGCCTGTTGATCTTCCGTTCTGTTTGGTTTAATGAATGATCTTATAATTTCAAAACCTTAAATTGATGAGACTGGCGGCTATTTTTAATACTACAAAAATAAAAACCAGTATTTAGATTGTTGGTATTGATTAAAATTTCCTGAGCTTCTTTTTTTATAGATAAAACTTCTTGATGAAAAACTAATTGCCCATTGATATCCCATAGTTGAATGACTGTGTTTTCTTCTGCAAAAGATTCAAAATTAACTTTAAGGGAATTGTTAAATGGATTTGGAAAGACAGCGGCTTGTTCGGTCAGAGGATTGTTTTGAAGATTACTGCCTAAATTTAAATTAGAATTAATATCATCTGAAGAATTCGTTTCTTCTATTGAATAGTTAGACTTAGAATGTTGATGTCCGTTGGGATCATTTTGGATCAAGCCTGTTCCTCCTTCACCTCCGGAGCTTTCCCAACTACAACATAAGTCTTTTGATCCTTCATAACTTAAACTGGAGGCATCGATATAATATTGAGGGTCTTCCTCTCCTGTCGTTGTTGTAATAGTAATTAATTCGAGATTGTCTTCAATAGGATATGGATCTCCAAATTCATCGACCAAAGAAATTTCATATTCAAATGGAATGGCGCTAGTCGGATCAGTAAGGTTATTACATTTATCCTTAAAATCGTTGGAATATACATCAACAGTGAAAACGTAAATAAGGCTTCCGTTAGGGAGCGTTGTTTCTACCAATTGACCTTCTTCAATTGGACCATCAAGATCGGGAATGCTTCCATCAAATGAGGTTTGATAATAGATGTCATCAACCGAGCTAAGGTCATTTGTTGCAAATTGAAAAATGGCTTTGATTTTTAAATATTGACCAGGGATATCAAGGACAACGCAACCCTTTGGGTCCATGACATTGTTCCAGTTTCCATTTAAAATAGGATAGCCTTTCGGAATGGTATCCGCCACACAATTTGCCGCTTTTGTTTCCCCTATTCCTACAATTGAAAAGATAGAGATTAATAAAAAAGGCAATAAAATTTTCTTGAACATAGTAATTCATTTTTAAATAAATAAAATAATTTAATCTACCTAAAAACAAATGATTAGCATGATTTCTCACCTCAGCTACTATTCTATTCTTTTAAAATGAAAAAGGTAGAGATCGGGTTAAGAAATTTTTTTAAAAACTTTATTAGGGATAAAGAATTTGATAAAATTTTCAAACGTTTATGCAGATATAATAGCCGGTTAGATTAAATTTAAGCATTCATTGCTACTTATCTAATTAATTACTTTGTACTAAACAATAAGATAGTTATTTTTTCCGTCGAATGGAAGTGGAAAGTTAATCCAGTTTATAATAGAATAAGTCTACTGTAGTTTTAAAAAAAAATATGTGCTAAATTTCCTCTACCTTTTTTAATGTAAAGGAATAAACAAATATAAGAAAGGATGGATAAGCAAACAGATGCTTACATTATGGAAAAACTAGGGTCGGAAGATAAAGCAGATCGACAGGAAGCAATGCTTTATCTTTATCAGACGATGTATGATAAGGTAGGCTACTATATCCAAAAGAATAGTGGAACACTGATGGACACAGATGATATATTTCAGGACAGTCTGGTTGAGTTGTATAAGAAAGCGAGGACAGGTAGACTTGGCGATCATATTCGATTGGAGGCTTATTTTTTTACGATCTGTAAAAATCATTGGCTCAAAGAGCTTCAAAAAAAGAAGCGAACTGTAGCGCTGACACACCATCACGAAAATGTTTCTGAAGAAGAAACACAGGAATCTATTTTATTGACGAAAGAGCGAAACGCTTTAGTAGACCAATTAATTAGTAGATTCGGAACTACTTGTTACCAGGTATTGAGATACTATTATTATGATAAACGAAGAATGAAAGAGATCGCAAATTTGCTTTCGCTTTCTAATGAACAGGCAGCTAAGGATAAAAAGAATAGCTGCATGAAAAAGCTTAGAAAGTTAATAAAAGAGAATTCACATTATTTAGAACTGCTTAAATAACAGTAAAATGGATAACTCAGGATATGATAATATCGATGACTATCTGAACGGAAGATTAAAGGGTGAAGCCTTGACGTTTTTTGAGAATAAAATGAACAACGATCCTGCTTTTTATAAGCAGGTAATGGAACAGAAACAGGCAATGGACTTGTTGATGAAGCTCGGCGATATGGATTTAAAGAAAGAAGCCCGAGAAGCAGAACAGCTTTTTAAAAAAGGAAAAAAAACAAAATCAGGTTTTTTAATAAACAAGCGTTGGATAGCGGTTGCTGCGAGTTTATTCTTTGTCGTTTTGGCTTACTTTGCACTTCAAAACTATAGTAACGAAGAGTTGTTTAACAAGTACTACTCTGCCTATAACATCAGTTTGGGAGTGAGGAATGGCGATGATCCAACTATGATGCAACTAACTGAAGCCACCAAATTTTATAATCAACAAGACTATAAAAAAGCAGTACAAATATTTGAATCTTTACAGCCCGTCGATCTTACCAGTGTACTATTGATGACAGGGATTTGTCAATTGGAAATAGAAGCATACGATAAAGCAATAGCGTCGTTTGCAAAAATAATCGAAGATAAAGATCCTGTTTTTTTATACCATGGATACTGGTATACCGCGTTGGCTTATCTAAAGTCAGGGGATGTAGAAAACTGTAAAATACAATTAGAAAAAATAATTGAAGGAACGGGGCCTAATGATGTTTTTAAACAAGCGGAGGCAAAAGCACTTTTAAAAAAAATTTAAAAAAAGAATAGAAAAGCCTCTACCTTTTCATCGTTCAAAGAATATACTAATAGATAATAAAACGTAGAAAGCTATGAACTTCTCTTAAGCTGATTTCATCTTTTTAACAATATTTTGAAGCTGTTAAGCTTCCTTTCATACTGATATAATTGTTTGACATAATGCACTCGCAAGGGAGCATTGTAACATAGTACGGCATTAAAGGCTGTGCTGTAAAATGAAACTATTATATCAGTATTTTTTTTTGGGCCTAACGGTAAACAAATTCATCTGATGCGTTTACCTGCGCCCATTAATACTTTCCTGTTATTTTTTAAATATAGATACAATAGTAAAGGTAATACCTGATTTTTTTAGTCAGTGAAATGGCGGTTGCTGAAAAGCCAAAATAATAGAGTAAGCTTTAACCTTAAGATTTATTTTATCATGAAAAAAACAATGTTTTTATCCTTCTTTGCAGCTTTCTTAATGACAGCATTTGCATTTACGCCTTCTAATGGTACGGTAAGTGAAGCTAGTGAATCTGCCTTTTTTTCTACCTGTTCAGGTTTTTTCAAAGCTAGTGTAGACTGTGCTACAGAAGATCCGGCTAATCCTACAATTACGATTAGAAATAAAGAAACCGGAGCGTTGGCGTATACAGGACCCGCTGATGGGAATGCCGTTGCGCTTACACTTGCCCCTGGTACTTATGTTGTAAGTGTTGCAACAACAGGTCATTGCCAGTTTAATGTAGTATGGGAGTTTTGCGGAGACAATTATAATGGCCCTCCAGTAGTGGTGAATAATGGCTCTGCTTTAGTAGGTTCTATTACTGTTTGTTAAGCCGTTTTATTTTGATAAATATAAACACCTGGCTCCAAGAGCCAGGTGTTTGATATTATAGAGGTTTCAATAATCTGGTATCTTTCTCTGTCTGGAAAAAGGTGGCGTTTATATAGTATTCATTGCATTAGAGCTTAAAATAAACTAATTTTGAACGACCTAAAACTCTGATTAGGTCGTAATCTCACCTCGGCTAATTTGGGGTCCATTAGGACGCCTTCCAGCGAAAGCTGGAAGGTTATTATAAAAAGCGGACTAAGGAATAAACCTTAATCCGCTTTTTTAAATAAGTATTGTATTTAGCTGTGACGGTTCGTCTACTCTTGAATGATAAAAGTCTTCGAACCTTTTGCGCCAAGTATTTTTATAAAATAGGAACCAGAAGGTAAGTCAGATATATCAGCTTGTACCGTATTCCATTCTTTTCCATTATTCAAATTAAGTTGCTTTACCACCTGTCCGGTGATACTCGTAATGATCAATTGTGCATCTTCTCGTTCCGCAAAGAACTTGATATTGATGGCCTTGCTTCCTTTGTAAATTGGATTTGGATAAACGGCAATGTCATATTCTTCTTCACAATTTGTTTTTATGTAAAGAACGTCTGAGTATTTAAAACTTCCATCGGTGTCTACCATTTTTAAACGGTAGTAATTGTCGTGAGAAGCATCAGTATCTGTCAATTGATAAAATTGGCGATCATTGCCTCCTTCTGCATTGATAACCTCAATCTTTTGAAAAGATTGACCGTTTCCACTCCATTCTAATTCGAAGTGACTAAAGGATTCTTCTGTTTCCGAAGCCCAGTTTAATACGGTATTACAACCGTCTCCTGCCCCTTCAAAGTATTGAAGATCTACAGGCAATAAACTATTTCCTGCAGCCCAGACAGCTGTACCTCCTGAAAAGCTAGTGAGATCATCAAACTGAACATAGTTTTTACCATTCCCTACTGTTGCGGCAGAGCCATCCGTTTCGGAATTTCCGGAAGCAGTACTTGCTTGTGCCACTGGATCTAATTCTAAATAATTAGGCATGTTCGCTAGATTAGCCCCATCGTCTTCAATCATTGTTGGATCAAAAGTATCCCAATCTGGTACCTTAAACCATTTGATATCTGGTGGGTTGGTCAAGTTGTAACTATCAGCATTTATGTCAGCTTTTTGATAACCATTATTCCCAAAGTCAGTACCAGGGTAGTAAAATCGAATATCGATCGTATTGCTAATGGCGCTATTCATTTTTACAAACCAATCTCTATTCATAATTCGTGTATACGAATCATTATTGCTTCCTGCTTCCCGATCATCTTCAAATTGCCCCACTTGAATTTCAATATAATCTAGTCTATCCAAATCCAATGAATCTCCTTGCATCGCAAACAATGCTTCTGCTGGATTAGCTGGATTATAGTAATACCTCCAGCCGTTAATTTTGCAATAACGGTTGGTTCGAATTACCCCATAAACATTCGAAGAAGTTTGTAATGACTTAGTAGTTGGGTTATACAGGTAATTTGTGGTTTGTGTTCCGGCCCCGTCTTGAACGGCATACCTCATTTTACAAAGCTCACATACTCCTTGTCTCCAATCCTGATCTACACCAGGATCGTCTTCATCCGGATGCAGAGAAGGCTCTAGTGCATTATTGGTTGCGTCAGTTACTAAATCATTATCATAGCCATCTAATAGTCCGTCTCCATCACTATCTGTTGATCCTCCTGGTAAACCAGTGTTTGCACGTGGCGCATCTGAACCATCAATTACCCCATCCCCATTCGTGTCATGTCCTTCGATAGTATCTAATTCTCCATCGTTATCGGTGTCTGTATCTAGATAATCGGGATTGTCTGTCATGTCAGTGTTTTCAGGTGTGATACCTTCTCCACCAAACCCATTGGTTGAATCATAAGCATCATCAATACCGTCATTGTCTGTATCATTATTATCTGGAGCAACATAACCATTAGTAGGCTGTCCTTCTGTATTATCAACGATGCCATCATTATCTGCATCGATATCTAAGAAGTTTGGTTGGCCATCTGTGTCTTCATTTTGAGTATCATAAGAATCAGGATAACCATCACTATCGCTATCTGTAGTTGAAACAGGTTCTGTACCACCGTTTTCACCATCATAGGTATTACTCCATCCGTTACCATCCGAATCATTGGTTAATGCATCGTCTGCAATTCCGTCATTGTCGGTATCTGCAACTCCTGCTTCCACAACATCAAGGATTCCATCATTATCCGCATCAAGATCAAGATGATTAGGAATACCGTCATTATCTAAATCTCCTTCTATCATTCCGTTGTCAGGTGATCCATCACCATTACCATCTGTTGTAGTAGTGATTAATGGGTCAGTGCCAGCATCTCCGCTAGTCCCGTCATTATCAGCGTCACTATCATAGTAATTTGAAAAACCGTCGCCATCACTGTCACCACCACCGGTATATGCTCCTGTGTTTGGATCATAATTGTCAGCATATCCATCACCATTGGCATCAGATCCACCGGCCTCTATGATATCCTGAATTCCATCATTATCCGCGTCAAGGTCTAAATGATCAAGAATACCATCTCCATCTGTATCATCTTCTGGAAAAGAGTTCGGTCGGCCATCGCCATTTGTATCGGTACCTGTAAGAACTAAAGCATCATTGGTATTTGAATCGTCACTATCGTCACCAGTAGTTAAACTATTATCAGGATCTCCATCTACGACATCATTATATCCGTCGCCATCTATATCAGCATAGTTATCTGCAATCCCATCACCATCGTTGTCGGTACCTCCAGCCTCTACTACATCTGGAATTCCATCATTATCTGCATCTAAATCCAGATGATCGAGAATGCCATCGCCATCTGTATCGTCTTCTGGGAAAGAGTTCGGTTGCCCATCGTTATCAGAATCGGCTCCTGTAAGAACTAAAGCATCATTGGTATTTGTATCGGCACTATCATCTCCTGCTGTTAGACTATTGTTTGGATCTCCATCAACGATATCATTAAACCCATCTCCATCCGTATCTGTAAAGCCGTCAGCAATTCCGTCCCCATTGATGTCTGTACCTCCTGCTTCTACTACATCTGGGATTCCATCATTATCTGCATCAAGATCGTTTTGATCTAAAACACCATCGTTGTCATTGTCTCCTTCTGGATAACTATTTGGAATGCCGTCATTGTCAGTGTCAGGACCAGTAAGTTGTAAAGCGTTTGCTGAGTTTTCAATCCCGTCATTTCCTACATCGCCATCGACAACATCGTTAAATCCGTCATTATCTGTATCTGTAAAATTATCTGCAATACCATCTCCGTTAACATCGGTGCCTCCTGCTTCTACTACATCTGGGATTCCATCGTTATCTGCATCAAGGTCATACGTGTCAGGAATTCCATCATTGTCAGAATCTGGATGAGCGATCGCGGTACCTCCTTCTGAGGTGTCATAAGGATCCGATAATCCGTCATTGTCCGCATCAATGTCATCTGTATCCTGGATGCCATCTCCATCGGTGTCTGTACCACCTTGCATATCATCGCAAATCCCATCAGGAGGCGTATTTCCATCTCCTCCAACACAGGAAGGATTGTCGGAGTCGACGGTATCAGGGATCCCATCTTCATCACTATCTAGTCTTCCGTCAACAAGCCCATCCCCATCAGTGTCAACTCCTCCTGCCTCTACTAGGTCGGGAATTCCGTCATTGTCTGCATCTTTATCCATACTGTTAGGAATTCCATCTCCATCAGCATCTAGGTCAGATGAAGTAGAATCGCAAACCCCATCGTTGTTGTTATCTGTACAAGATGCATGTGTAACATCCGGATCATTAGCATCTAAATAGTTTAATGTCCCATCATTATCTTCATCTCCGTTTGGATCTAAAGGGTTGTTTGATCCGTCGTGTAAAATAGAGCTTAAGCAACTAAAATCGGTTGCCCCAACACCGCAAATTTCTACAACATCCGGGATTCCATCATTGTCATCATCAATATCTATTTCGTCTGGGATATTATCATAGTCTATATCATTACAATAGGTGAAATCGTTTGCGTCTGTATCCAGAATAGTAACTTCCAGATTGGTAAGTTCATTAGGGATAACTGCTTTTTTTACGATGCTTCTAGTTCCATTTTTATAAACATAATGTACTTCAACAATGTATCTTTTAAAAGGATCTACGCCAAAGTGAACTTTCTTTTGGTGTTGAGAACCATGTCCTTTCCCACCATTCACTTGCTTGATAATAGCGGTGTCTCCAATACAATTGGTGAGCAATACATTTGCACCAATTGCGTCTCTGGTAGAAGCATTTCCATTATCGTAAAGCGCATTTACATATAGATAATTTAAATTGTTCGTTGTGTTTTCCCATAATTGATTTTCTGAACCTTGTATGATTGCATAAAGATCCAAGTCGCCGTCATTATCAAAATCAGTAAAGGTGGTACTTTCTGAATTTCCACTAATATTAAGACTATCCATTGTAAAAGAAAGAGTGCCCCCTGAAGGCGTATGATTTTCTAAGATATAGCTATATCCAGAAGAAGCACCCATAAAAATATCTATGTCGCCATCATTATCTATATCGCCGCAATCGCAGCCGTCAATATCTGTCATAGTACTATATGGAGCTGCAGGAATTCCTGTTGCTGTCCAAACATTACCACCATCATTCCGCCAGATTTGATTAACACCATTAGATGTCCAAAATAAATCTAAATCAGCATCTCCGTCAAAATCACAAAACATGGTTCCTCCTTTATCTGATTCATCAGATACGATATTTGGATTTGCTTGTGTTTCGAATTGACTAGTCGCTGGATTGAACCACCAATAATTACTTACAGAGGTTTTTCTTCCATATAAATCTACATAACCATTGTCATCAATATCGGCTGCAGTTATATAATCACCATCACCAGCATGGCTAGCCGGAAATCCCGTTTGACCAGCTCCAGTACCGGGAATAACATAGTCAAAACCACCAGCTTGATCGTTTTCATAAACGTCATTGCCTCCGCCATCATTATCTACAATAATATCTAGCCAACCATCTTGGTTCCAATCTACTGCTACAACTCCTTCCGTATTCCATTCACCAGTTGGAGGGGAACCGATTTCAATATCTGGTTGTTGACTAGCATCCCCAAAAGTGTAATTTGGTGGTCCGTCATTGAAATAAATTTCAATGATTTTACCTCCACCAAAACCTCTTAGAATATCATTATACCCGTCGTTATTAAAATCTACAATAAGCATTTGTCTACCAAATGCATCTGCATCATTAAAGCCATCAATTAATGCTGAAGTGCTATCTGAAAAGGTATAGTTCGGAGGTCCGTCATTTAAAAACAGTTTTCCGAATACATTGTTTCCACTACTTTGTGAAGGGAAAATAACATCAAGGTTTCCATCATTATTCAAGTCTCCCCAAGCTTGGCCATTTACGGCACCACTTGTAGCATCATCTAAGCCATTCGCTCCAGCTATTTGGATGAATTGAGCATTTGAAGAATTATTAGAAATGAATAAAAATAATGGGAAAAGAAGATAGAAAAATACTTTTCTTTTTTTTGAGGAATTAATTTTAATTGGGTTCATTTTGTCTAATTTAATATTGAGAGAAGAGGTCATATCATGATGACTGAAAGGGTGAATTGCATGTTGATTGAATACTCTAGGTAGGAAAAGTGGAGGTTCTTAACAAGATGTTTTCAAAAGAAATGCCAAAAAAGAATTGTCTATGTCACAATCTATAGGATAGACTATAATTAGCGTTTATTTTGTAGAATACAACGTAAAAGCGAAGGTTTATGTACTAGAGTTGTTGAACGTCTTCAGGTTAAATTATTCTATTTTAAAAGGATAATTATACTCGTAAGTCCCCGAACCGATGTCAAGAAATTCATCTTTTTGGGGGAGTTTTACAGTTGCTTTCGTGTTTGGAGGAATAGTAATTGAAATCGAAATGGTTTCTTCTCCAAGCTTCCAGGAAGAAGCAATTCTGCCGTATAAAGAATCATAATATGCACTGGCATAGATCAAGCCTTTGTGGGGTTGAGGTTGGATGATGATATGCTTATAACCCGGGGCGTTTTCATCATGTTTGATGCCGGTAATTGTACTGTATATCCAATCGCCAATTGCACCATAAGCATAGTGGTTAAAGGAATTCATTTTTACTAATTGGAAGCTGCCATCCGGCTTGATACCATCCCAACGTTCCCATATTGTTGTGGCACCTTTTGTAACAGGGTAAAGCCAACTTGGATACTCTTTTCGAAGGAGTAATTTGTAGGCAATATCAAGATGACCGTTTTCGGAAAGAACATGGTTTAAGTGTGGTGTTCCTAAAAATCCAGTAGCGAGATGAAAGCCTCTTTTTGTAATATCCTGAACTAAGTAATTAACCGCGGCTTCTTTATGTTCTGGTTTAAAAAGATCGAAAGCTAAGGCAAGGGTGTAGCCTGTTTGAGAGTGAGAGCTGAGTCGCCCACTATTGGTAATGAACTCATTTTGAAAGGCTGCTTTTGTAGCGTTTCTTAAATCAAAATACTTTTTAGCATCCCTTTCTTTTTCTAAAATTAGTGCAGACTTTGCCACAAGTTCTGATGAATAAGCTAAAAAAGCAGTTCCTAATAAATCAATATCAGTATGTCCAGGTTTCGCATTCCAATCTGATGGATGGATAAAAAATAACCAGTCTCCAAAGTGGAAACCATCTTGAACTAAATGATTATTTCCAGCAAGACTATCCAGAAAGTCTACCCATTTGGTCATGTTTTCGTATTGAACTTCCAGGATTTTTTTATCACCGTATTTTTCATACATCGTCCAGGGGATAATCGTAGCGGCATCCGCCCAACCTATCGCCCCTCCTTTTCTAAGTACATCCGGGATGACCCAAGGTATGGAACCGTTTTCTTTTTGATCCATTCTAAAGTCACCAAGCCATTTAGTGTAAAAGGCAGCGGTGTTATAATTAAAGCAAGCTGTTGGAGCAAAGGCCTGCGCATCACCTGTCCAGCCCATTCGTTCATCGCGCTGTGGACAATCTGTTGGAACGTCGAGAAAATTTCCTTTTTGCCCCCAACGAATATTGCTTTGAAGCTGATTGATTAAAGGGTTTGAACATTCAAAATGTCCACTAGATTCCATGTCAGAATGAATAACAATGCCTTCAAAATTGTCTTTTGAAAACTCGCCCTTATATCCATCGATTTTAATGTATTGAAATCCTTGAAAAGTAAAGAAAGGTTCATAGGTTTCTATGCCTTCACCTTTAAAAATATATTGAATTTTTTGATCGGCGTTTCGAAGGTTTTCAGTGTAAAAATTTCCATCTTTATCCAAGACTTCTGCATGGTAAATGGTAATGGTATCACCTTTGTTTCCTTTGAGTTTGAAACGGATTCGACCCACCATGTTTTGCCCCATGTCGATGACTTTTTCTCCTTTAGGAGTAAGCATCATCTTCTTTGGCTTTATCGTTTCTATCCTTTTTACAGGAACCCCTTGCGGAGCGATTAAAATACGTTTAGAATGATCGACCTCTCTAACACTTCCCCAAGATTGATCATTGAATGTTGAAGAGGTCCAAGCCCCTTTTTCAAGGTTGGCATCGTAAACTTCACCATCATAAAGACTGGACATTCTAACAGGACCAGTGCTTGATTTCCAGGATTTATTCGAAATGATTTTCTCTTTTTTTCCATTTTTATAAATCACTTCTAATTGGAAAAGTAAAGCTAAGTGGTCACCGTAAATATTCCAATTGTTTTCCCAGCCAAACTCTCCCCGATACCAACCATCACCAAGGTGAACGCCCACAGCATTTTTTCCTTTTTGAAGTAAGGAAGTAACATCATAAGTTTGATATTGTAGTCGCTTATTGAAGCTTGTCCAACCAGGCGTAAATAAATGATCGCTTAGTAGTTTCCCGTTAAAATGAGCCTGGTATAAACCGTGAGAAGTGATATAAAGCCTTGCGGAAACAATATTCTTTTTCAACTTAAACTCCGTGCGCAACATGGGCGCCGGGTTATTTGCTTTTTTGTCCTCCTCTAATTCTGGTTCTATCCATTTTGCTGTCCATTCCTTTTCACTTAATAAACCCATTTCCCAAAAAGCCGTTTCACTCCAGGCACTTTCATGACCATTATTATCCCAAACCTTAACCCGCCAATAAAAACGCTCTCGCGATTTTGCTGATCTGCCCTTATACGCTACATGTAAAGATTGACTCGAATCAACTTTTCCAGAATCCCAGATCAGCTTACTTTTTTTATCAAAATCGCCCGTGCTCAAAGCGACCTGAATTCTATAAGCAGATTGCATGATGTTTTTAGCATCAGGAGCTGCTTTTAGCTGCCAACTTAACCGTGGAGCTAAAACGTCTATACCTATTGGATTTTCAAGGTATTCACATCGTAATTGCTGAACACTTGTCTGGCTAAAAACCCAAGAGATAAGTGTGAAGAAGAAAAATATTAAGACAAAGGACTTTTTTCTCATGCTACCATATTGGAGGTTACTAAATGCTAGTGCTGAAATTACGGATATTTTTTATAAAACAAGCCATTTTACTAGCCTTGGAACACTTTTAGCATTCTAAAAAGAAACACAAAAAATGGTAGTTGACAAAACGCAGGTTATTTCTAAGGTTTCCAGTAAAAAGACCGATCCTTTTCATGTAGTTTACCTCGGGGAAAGCGACTTTCCGTATGGGTTTGGAGCAATTCAGAAATTGATCATGGTTAGCAAATCTCTTATTGAGGAAGGCGCTACTGTTACGGTAATTAATCGAAAAGGAAGTTTTGACCCCGATAAACCTATTGATCTGGCTTTAGAAGGTGATTTTGAAGGAATCCATTACATCTTCAC
Source organism: uncultured Saprospiraceae bacterium (assembly GCA_964467425.1). Taxonomy (GTDB): domain Bacteria; phylum Bacteroidota; class Bacteroidia; order Chitinophagales; family Saprospiraceae; genus JAHDHW01. The sequence goes on along the minus strand of CAYXQH010000057.1, from coordinate 2,777 downwards.
TTCAGGTAATATTTACAAGCCAAAAGGGTTTTTGAAAAGAAACATTTTTAAACTTAAAGGAATTATTAAAGAGTTTCAGTATTTAAGAAAACTCAAAAAAGAAAAGAAACTAGATGCAGCGATTATTTCTTGCTATCATCTGGGGCAGGTCATACTCTATCGACTTTATGGATACCTTTTTAATTTTCCAGTTGTTTATAATTATGTAGAAATGGCGAAAGCTTTAACAACCAGAAAAGGAATTAAAATTAAAGTAAATGACTATTTATTTGAACGACTTTTAATCCCTTCGATGGATGGCGCTTTTCCAATTAGCGAAGTGTTGATGTCTGAGTTTAGAAAGATTGCCCCAAATAAAAAAAGACTTAAGCTTCCTATTCTTTGTGAATTCGAAAAATTTGACATTGAAGTTGAAAAACCGAAGCGCGATTTCTTTTTATTTTGTGGAGCTCTAGCCTATCTGGAAACGATTGATTATATCCTGCAAGCTTACGATTTATTGCCTCTCGAAAACCCAGTGGATTTGCATTTGGTTTTAGGTGGAGGAACAGACGATGATTATCAAAGACTCTTAACGAGAATGGGGACAATGAAAAAAGGAAGCCAGGTAAAAGTCTTTCGAAATGTACGACATGCAGAAATCCCGAAACATTATAAACCTGCAAAAGGTTTACTTATTCCAATGCGACCAACCTTACAGGACGCAGCACGGTTCCCACATAAAATTGGAGAATATGTAGCTTCTGGAAATCCAATGATCAGTAATAATTTTGGAGAAGTAGCCCATTATTTTGAAGATGGCAAGACGGCCTTAGTCGCCGAAGAATATACTATAGAAGCTTTTGCGGCTAAAATGCAATTCGTGTTGAATCATCCGGAGTTAGCAAAAGAAATTGGAGAAAGAGGAAAAGAACTAGGATTGAAAGCGTTTAACCATTTGACCTATGGTCCTCAAATTCTTTCCTTTTTAAAAGCTTTGAAAAAGAAGAACTAAATTAGTTGACACCCAGCATGCAGAAAAAACGAATAGCAATATTTGGAGTGAAGTACTTTCCATCAAAAGGCGGAACAAGCCGAGTGGTAGAAAATCTTTTGTATGATCTAAAAGAGCATTACGACTTTACAGTGTATTGCTATAAGCATGAAGCGGCAGACAAACATATCGAAGGTGTGGAGGCGATTCAGTTTCCTGAAATTAAAATAAAAGGCTTTGGTGTTTTTATTTATTACTTCAGATGTTGTTGGCATATTTTGAGGAGCAAGCGATATGATCTCGTTCATTTACATAAAACAGATGGCGCTTTTTTTCTTCCATTACTTGGCTTGAAATATAAGCTCATTGCCACAGCACACGCTTTACCACATCTTAATGAAAAATGGTCGGCTATTGGAAAACTTTATTTTAGAATAACAGAATGGTTGTTCATGCATTCCAAGGCTACGCTTACTGCAATTGCAAAACCACAAACGGAATATTTTTTAAAAAAGTATAATAGAAAAGTAGCGTTTATTCCCAATGGAATTCACCCGGTGGAAAAAGTAAAACCTGAAGTCGTTGATAATCTTTTGTCTTCGATTAATGTAAAAGATGGCTATTTGTTTTTCGCAGCAAGACGAGTGATTCCACTTAAAGGATGTCATACGTTGATTAAAGCATTGCAGCAAATAAACTTCCAGGGAGCTTTAGTGGTTGCAGGTGATTTAGATCAGGTTCCATCCTATACAAAAGAATTGAAGAAATTGGCAGAAGGATTAAACATTCATTTTATTGGCTATGTAGCTGGAATGGATAAACTCAATGCTCTTTTGAAACGAGCTCAGTTTTTTCTATTTCCATCTGAGTTGGAAGGAATGTCTATGATGTTATTGGAAGCCGGAAGTATTGGTACACCGATGATTTGTAGCGATATTCCTCAAAACAAAGCGGTGTTGAGTGAAAAAGAGGTGCTTTATTTTGAGTCAAAAAATGTAAATGATTTAGCAGCAAAAATAGAATGGGCATTTCAAAATGAAAATGCTATGCAAGCTTTAGCTGTTCAAACAAGACAAACCGTTGAAAAAGAATTTTTAGTATCGAAGGTAGTCGGTCAATATGTTGAATTGTATGACCAGGTTCTTTTTCCGAATCAATTAATATCAAGACCCGAACGCGTATGAGTTCATATACTAAGAAAAAAATAATTTCGATCGTTGCTCCTGTTTTAGCGGGACTAAAAGTGTATAAGCTTTTCGAATCCAACTATTCAGGATTGGGGCATATCCTTACTTTTCATAGAGTCTTACCTCCTTCAAAAGAGCATAGGATTCATAATCATTTAAGTTTGGAGATTAGCCCGAAGCAATTGGAGGAGACGATACGGTTTTATAAAAAAGCAGGTTACGATTTTGTCTCTTTAGATCAATTGTATGATAGAATGCAACGTGGAGCATCTACGAATAAATTTGTTGCTTTTACTTTTGATGATGGCTATAAAGATAACTTTACAATAGCATATCCGATTTTAAAAAAGCATGCCATTCCTTTTACAATTTATGTGACCACTAATTTTCCTGATCAACGTGTCGTTCTTTGGTGGTATCTGTTAGAGGATATGGTTAAAGAAAAAAGTCGAATTGAATTTACCTGGAAAGGCGTAGAACATTCCATTGCTTGCACTACGCAAACAGAAAAAGAAGCGGCGTTTGATGAAGTCAGAACGGTGATCAATCAATCGTTTAAAGTTGAAGATTATAAAACTTTATTAAAAGGAATATTTAATAAAGGCGAGGGAGAGCTC
>CAYXQH010000056.1:6958-16694 GCA_964467425.1 uncultured Saprospiraceae bacterium | reverse complement strand
GCTTTCCTTTTGATGAAATTTTCATTTTTCATTAAAAACGGGATAAAATAAAAATAGTTCATGATTTTTTCTTTTAAACGCTTTTTAGCATTTGGGGTAGTCTTTTTTATGACGATATTTTCGATTTCAGCTCAAGAAAATTCCTACTCAAATGATCAGTTATTGGGGAAGTGGATTCTCAAATCAGCTCAATTTAATGGACAAGAGATATCCTTGGCAGGGGTTAAGAGTCAAGTGTCTTTTGAATTTTTAGACGATGGAATGGTTACTCTGGTGACCTTTGATGGAAAGGAGGAGTCAGGGGCTTACGAGGTAGAGAAAAATAAATTGATTGATATTAATTTGGCAGAGCGATCTGGTGCAGATATTATTTCGCTCACTGAAAATGCATTAGTGCTTTCGATGGAAGAAGATAAAAATAGAGTTCTAATGACTTTTCAATTAGAAGAAAAATAAAAAACTCGACCTCAGAAAACTAAGGTCGAGCATTATAAAATAGTTAAAAATCTTCGTTTTAAGCTTCCTGTAGTTCTGCCTGATATGCAGCAATTAAAGCTTTTTGAATATCATGCGGAACAGGATTGAATTCAGCAAATCTTCTGGTAAATTTTGCACGTCCCTGAGAAATAGATCTCAAGGTTGAAGAATATTTGTATAATTCAGATAATGGAACTTTTGCACTAATTTTTTGATAGTGTCCTTCTGCGTCCATCCCTTGAATAATAGCTCGTCGAGTTTGAAGATCACCCATGACGTCACCCATGACATCATCAGAGCAAAGAATATCCAAATCGTAAATAGGCTCCATAAGTTGAGGGGCAGCAGTATTAAAGTTTGTTTTAAATACCTGCGAAGAAGCAATCATAAATGCCATATCATTAGAGTCAACAGGGTGCATTTTTCCATCATAAATACAAACCCGAATGTCACGACAATACGAACCTGTAAGCGGTCCTTCTTCCATTTTTTGCATGACTCCTTTTTTAATGGCATTAGAATATTTGGCATCAATAGATCCACCTACGATGCACCAAAGGAAAACTAGTTTTCCACCCCAAGGCATTTCATCTTCTTCTGTTTTTCTAACAGAGAGACCACTTGGAGGAGCCATTCCTTCATAATAAGGCTCGATCCGCATATGGACTTCACCAAATTGCCCGGCACCACCACTTTGTTTTTTGTGACGATAAGAACCATTGGCTGCCTTAGTGATTGTTTCACGATATTCAATCTTCGGCTTTTCAAAAATCATCGAGATATTGTTTACTTTTTCGATGCGGTATTTTATAATATCTAAATGTAATTGTCCTTGACCATGAAGCAGGGTTTGCTTGAGTGCTTTGGATTGTTCTACAATAAGTGTAGGGTCTTCTTCCTGAATTTGATAGAGTGCCTTCATCAGTTTCTCCATCTCGTTTTTACTAGGAGGACTTACTGCTGTTCGGATTCTGGATTCAGGGAAGTGGATTTTTTCAATCATGTGATCCGTACCTTTCGCAGCTAGGGTTTGATTGGTTTGTGCACTTTTTAATTTAACGGTGACGCCAATATCTCCAGCTTTTAATTCGGTAACAGAATCTCTGGTTTTTCCATTTGCTATAAAGAGCTGTCCAAAACGTTCGGATGATCTATTGGCATTATTTACTAATTCATCTCCCGCTTTTAATGTACCTGAATATATTTTAAAATAAGTAACCATGCCAATCCTTGGTTCTGACATAGTTTTGAAAATGAAAGCGGTAGTTGGTCCTGTAGAATTGCATTCTAATGTTCCGCCACCTTCCAGATTTGCTGCCGGTCGATCAAGTGGTGAAGGAGCGATATCATTGATGAATCCCATGATACGTCCACTTCCCATATTTCGTTCTGCGGAAGCTATAAAAAGAGGATAAATTTCTTGATTGGCTAAAGCTATTCTTAATCCTGCTGCAAGCTCTTCTTCATTCAAAGAACCTTCGTCGAAGAATTTTTCCATTAATGTTTCGTCATTTTCAGCTGCAGCTTCTACTAAAGCATTATGCAGTTCCTGCGCTCTTCCAAGTTCTTCTTCAGGAATAGCTTCTTTGGTTGGTCGTCCTCCACCATCTGGGAAAACATACACGATCATTCTTAATGCATCGACTATTTTGTTGAATCCTATACCTTGGTTAATTGGATATTGAACAGGCATTACTTTTGATCCGAATCGTTCTTTGGCCTGTTCTAACGTTTTTTCGTAATCTGCTTTTTCATTGTCCATATGGTTAATGACAAAGCAAGCTGGGGTCTTAAATTTGTCTACGTACTCCCAGGTAAGTTCTGTTCCTACTTCTACACCACTACGTCCATTTAAAACCATCAAAGCAGTATCTGCAACTTTTAACGAAGAAACCACTTCGCCGACAAAATCGTCGAAGCCAGGAGTATCAATAATATTGATTTTTGAATCTTTCCATTTTGCATGTAGGAGGGTGCTGAAGATCGAGTTGCCTCTCTCTTGTTCGATTGATGTGAAATCAGACGTGGTAGAGTTGTCGTTAATGGTGCCTCTTCGGCCGATTGCTTTAGATTCATAAAGCATTGCTTCGATTAAAGAGGTTTTTCCTGAGCCCGAATGTCCCAGCAAAACAACATTCCTAATATTCTTGGTGTTGTAGCTCATAATTCAGTACAAGTTTTAGATGGTTAGAAAATACTAAGCTTTTAAATATGCAGGTTTAGGTAAGCGGAAGATATTCATACTTAAAACTTAGGATGCTTTAGAAGGAAAATGCTTACCCTAATCTTGAAAATATGGAATTAAACCAAATATTCAAAGTTTCTTTTGTTAAAAATTAGTATTTGTGATGGCTAAAGCGACAATTTAGGAAATTCTATATGTTAAAAGTGTGTTTTGAAAGGATTTTAGTTGGCATGAGGTGTGGGTTAAGGAGTTTAGAAGAATAAGATTTGAGCTTGCGATCCTTAATTCTCTTTAATCTATGACTTCTTGTTTTAGATAAGCGGAAGCCTAGCTGCCAGGGTGTTTTCCTTTTTGGAAGATAAGTATTGTTCGCAGGTTTCTAGCAGTGTTTGATGGACCGAAGTATATTGGAAATCAAAGAATGATTTAGATTTTTCATTACCATATAAATAAGTTCTTCCGACATGTCTAGCGACTTCTCTAGTGATGAGTCGTTGTTTGCCCAGAAGCTTTGATAAAAACCAATCGCCTCTCCAGGCTAGGTTGTTCATCAATTGCGATGTTTTAATAGAAGGAGGAGTTTTTCCTAATGATTTCGCTATTGTTGTAAAGAGTTGATGATAGGACCAGTTTTCTGAATTTAATAAAAAACGTTGTGAGTGGATTTTACTATTCATCAATTGAATAGCAAACTTAGCTACGTCTCTAACATCGACAAATCCAGTCGTGCCACTAGGGTAAAAGCGGAGCCCATTCCAGACCTGGTTAAAAAAAGTAGTTGTACCTTTTCCCCAAATACCACTGCCAATAATCACGGAGGGATTGATGATCGCTGCATTTAATCCTTCTGCTATCCCTCGCCAAACTTCTTGTTCCGCTCCGTGTTTACTTATCGCATATTGAGAATTGAACGGACTACGTTCCCATTTGACTGCTTCGTTATAGTTGTTGATATTTTTATATCTACCTAATGCTGCAATGGAACTGACATGTAGTAGTTTTTTAATGCCGAAGGCTAATGCAATATTGACAATATTTTCTGTCCCCTCTTGATTAACACGAAGCATATAATCAAATTTTTTAGGGTCGAAAGTTACGACTGCTGCACAATGATAAACTTCGTCGGTATCCTGCATCGCATCCTCCAATGCAACAGTGTCTAGGATGTCTCCTTCTATCCAATCAACTTTATCCTGGATATCTTCGACTAAAAACATTGGGCTGTTTTTTCGTTTTAGTGCACGAACAGAATAGCGTTCTTTTACGAGATATCGCAAGATATAAGAACCTAAAAAGCCGGTACCACCTGTAACGAAAATTGTTTTTGACATTTTATTTTATTTTCAAATCTGGCCGGCGTGGATTGCTCCAGATACAGTTGCTCTTTTTGCACCGGTTACGGTATGAATGGTATTCGGAATACCTTCTAATCGGAGCATGCCCATCAATGCCATTAATGCCGCCTCCTTAAATTCTATAATATTTCGTTCCGGAGTTTCTATAATCACAGTTGGGTTGTACTCCTTAATGGTTTTTATTAGAAAATCATTATGTCCTCCTCCTCCTGTTGCAATCAATTTGTATTGCTCTTTTCGATAGTTTTCTTTATCAACAATCTGTTCAATAGAAAGTTTGATTTGAAAAGCAATATGATGAACCATGGTACAAAGCTTGTTTTCAATACTGTCTTCATAATCTAAAAAAAGAGGAAAGAGTTTTTCTTGAACCCATTGATTACTAAGCGATTTTGGATAAGGATTACTTAAATAATCCAATTGATTAGATAATTCGAAAAGCGAAGGAATCAATGTTCCTGAAGCAGCTATTTGTCCTCCAACATCATAAGGTAAATTGATTTCAGCAGTAAGCCGATTTAAAACTTGATTAGCGCCAGAAATGTCAAAGGCAATATATTTGCCGTCAGCATTACAACTGATATTAACGATTCCTCCCAGGTTTAAATAAAAATCGTACCCGGGTAAAAGAAACTGATCTGCGATTGGAGCGATTGGAGCGCCTTCTCCATCAAGTGCTACATCCTGATTTCTGAAATTATCTATTGTTTTTATTCCGGTGCTTGCGGCAATGGCTGCGCCGTCACCAATTTGAGAAGTGTAGCGATTTTCGGGACTATGAAAAATCGTATGTCCATGTGATGCAATGAAGTCAGGCTTAATAGAATGCTTTTTTATAAAATCAGCACATAGCTCCCCAAAATAATAACCCAGATAAACATCCGTTTTGGCATAAACTTCAGCGGACTGTGTAGGTAAGTGTGCCAATCGGGCTTGCCACATTTCAGAGAATGGAAGTGTTTCAGCAATTAGTAATTTCCAATCAAATTGATCTCCATCCAAAGTGAATTCACAAAATGCAATATCTAAACCATCCAACGAACTGCCGGACATTAAGCCAATTCCTCTATATCTTTTTAAAGCCATTATTTTTTATTAGCCTTTGTCAATTCCATCGTATAAGCTGCAACGGTTTTGATTTCCTCCTCTGATAATATTCCTTTATAAGGCGTCATCATATTTTTACCATTCGTAATAACGAGAATTCTTTCCTCTAAAGAAAGGACAGATTCTGAGAATTTTTTAGCGCCATTTAATGACATTTCTCCAGTAGAACCGTGGCAGGCAACGCAAAGTTTTTTAAACGTTGCTTCCCCTTTGGCAAGCTCCTCATCAGAAACCTGAGAACCATTTCCACCACCACAAGCCATTACAAATGCTGCTATAAAAACAAAAAGGATAAATTTTTTCATGTTTGTTGTTTTTTTATTTAATACCTGTTGCTAAAGTATACATTCAAAAAGATAAAAAGTCATTTTGAATTGTTTTTTATCAATTTTGTATTCTTCATGGTATTTATGATCTTTATAAAATATCTGTACTTAGAACTCAACAATAAATGAGTTATATAGTAATATGGTTATGCAGGTTATATCCACATAGCTATATTGCCAATAACCACATAACTATATAATATTAAATTATGCGTAATGAATTTGTAGTATTTGCCATTGTTTCCCTCTTGATCGTCTGTGGAGTTGGGCATTTTTTTTGGCAACCCATGTGGTGGGCAATGATACTTCTTGGTCCTATTTTACTGATTGGGTTTTATGATATGTTTCAATCTCGTCATGCGATTATGCGGAATTTTCCAATTCTTGGACGAGGAAGATATGTGATGGAGTTTATTCGACCAAAATTATATCAATATTTTATTGAGTCAGATACGAATGGCCGCCCTCTAAGTAGAATTTATCGAAACATTGTTTATCAACGCGCGAAGAAAGAATTGTCTACTACGCCTTTCGGGACTCTGCTTGATGTATATGATGAAGGTTATGAATGGATGAATCATTCCATTGGAGCATTGGATGCGCATAGCCTGGAGCAACATCCGAGAACCTTAGTTGGAAGCCCGAATTGTAAGCAGCCTTATAATGCAAGTATCTTTAATGTGTCAGCCATGAGTTTTGGCTCTTTGAGTAGTGCAGCAGTGATGGCTTTAAATGGAGGAGCGAAAATTGGTGGTTTTGGACATAATACAGGCGAAGGAGGGATTAGCCCTTATCACAGTGAGCCGGGAGGCGATTTAATTTATCAAATTGGTACAGGCTATTTTGGTTGTAGATCAAAGGATGGAAATTTTGATCCGGACTTGTATAAAGAACGTGTCGCTCCGGATAATGTAAAAATGATTGAACTCAAACTATCGCAAGGAGCAAAACCCGGTCATGGAGGGATTTTGCCAGCGAAGAAAAATACAGAAGAAATTTCAAAAATAAGAGGAGTGGAAGCGGGAACAGATGTCAATTCACCGCCTTTCCACAAAGCCTTTTCTACACCTATTGGTTTGTTGGAGTTAATTGCAAAAATGCAGGACCTTTCTGGAGGAAAGCCTATTGGGTTTAAATTGTGTATAGGTAATCGGAGTGAATTTTTAGCGATTTGTAAAGCAATGCAAGAAACGGGAATACGACCGGATTTTATCGCTGTTGATGGGGGAGAAGGAGGCACAGGAGCTGCGCCTTTAGAGTTTAGTAATTCTGTTGGAATGCCATACAAAGAAGGATTAGCTTTTGCCTATGATGCTTTGGTTGGTTTTGGTTTGAAAAAAGATATTAAACTTTTTGCTTCCGGAAAAATTATGACAGGATTTGATATTTTTAAATCAATGGCACTAGGTGCAGATGCTTGTTATAGCGCAAGAGCAATGATGCTCGCAGTAGGTTGTATCCAGGCTTTAGAATGTAATAAAAATACCTGCCCGACTGGAGTAGCAACTCAGGATAAAGAATTAGTCAGTGGGCTGAAGGTAGACGATAAAAAAGTCCGTGTGGCTAATTATCATCATGAAACGGTTTTGAGTTTTGTAGAATTATTGGCAGCAGCTGGATTAAAAACAGCAGAGGAAGTCAATCGCTCTCATATTTATCGACGGATCAATATGAAAGACTCTTTACGCTACGATCAGATTTTCCCTTATATGAAAGAAGGCGCTTTATTAAGCTTGGATACTTGTCCTCCCAATTGGAAACCTTATTTGGAGATGGCAGATTCAAGTTCGTTTAGACCAAAACCGATCTATGCCTAATCTTGGGGTCATTATTTTAGCAGCGGGAGGATCGACTCGAATGGGGGAGCCTAAGCAGTTGTTAAAAATTAATGGAAAATCTCTGATTCGAAAAACTGTAGAAACAGCAATGGAACTTGAACCAGTATCAGTTCTTGTTGTACTCGGTCATGTTTTTCAAAAAATCCAATCTGAACTAGCTGGTCTAAATGTTGGCATCGTTAATAATAAAGATTGGCAAAAAGGAATGGCTGGCTCGCTCCGGATCGGTGTCCAAAAAATGCTGGAAAATGAAGTGCAGGCAGTTTTGATTTTAGTTTGCGACCAACCTCACATCTCTTCCGATTATTTAAAAAGATTATACGAATCTTTTCAGGCTAAGGATAAGTTAGCAATAGCTTCTTTTTATAATAGTATAAAAGGTGTTCCTGCAATCTTTAATGTGGAAGTTTTAAAAAAAATAAATACCAGTCAAGGAGATTTTGGAGCTCGCCATTTAATTAAAGAACTAGCACAAAAAAACCAATTAGCATTTATACCCTTTCTTGAAGGAGCGATTGATCTGGACACACCAGAAGACTATGCACGTTTTTTGGAAAATAGATCGGATGATTAAATAAAAGTAAATTTGTTTTTTAGTTTTGTAAACTAGTATTCAAAAAAAGTGAATCTCATTTAAGTAAAATGAGATCTAATATATTTATCTTTTGATCCCCTTAATTATTCTAGAAAACTAAACCTTATGAAAAACCAAGCCTTTTTACTTTTCCTTATAATAAATGTTTTCGCATTAAACGCTCAGCATGTACCAATAGATTTTCAAGATGCTACCTGGGGTAATGTAGATTACTATTGTGACGGCGGGCAGCCTTGTGAATATTACAGTCATCAGTATAGAACGCAAGGAGATACAACTTTCAATAACCACACGTATAAAAAACTATATGATGGGTTTAGCTCAACTGCTGATTTAATTGGTTATATCAGAGAGGATTCTCTTAAACGAGTTTATTACTACACGATTGAACCCTTTTGTCCGAATGATACTATTTCTGAATATTTGTTATATGATTTTAGTTTAGAGGTTGGAGATACGCTCAACCTATTTATGCCGGATCACGATACCAATCCATGCCTGAGTCCATATCTTGATAAAACAACGCAAGTAGTTGCTATTGATTCTATAGTTTTGGCTAATGGAGAATATCGTAAAAGGTTTATGTTCGCTGATGGAGATTGGGGTTTGTATGACCACTCTTATGTAGAAGGGATCGGGTCTTCCATAGATTTAATTTATCCTTTAAAAATATATTCCTTAGATGGTTGGCATGTAGGGCATTCATCAGTTTGTTATCTTTCAGGAGATACGATTGAATATATTTATCCGAATTGGAACGAAGATAACTGTGGGACAGATTTTACAGATAATGTCGCAGAAGTATTAATTGAAAACAGATTTAATGTTTTTCCATCACCCACTAGTAACTTCATAATAATTGAATCCACTTTCGAAAACCTATTTACACTAGACTTGCAGATTTATAGTTTAGATGGGAGATTTATCAGAGCATTAGAGGCTAGTACAAATCAAGAAATTCCCATTTCTTTTCTTCAAACGGGGCTATATATACTAAAAATCGAAACGGAAGATGAAGTATATTTTTCCAGGATCGTAAAATTATAGTGAAACCTAATTCTAATGTGCTATAGATTAGAGTTAGAATTCTGGGGAGGAGCAGTAGATCTGGGCACATTAGCGGGCTATAGGCGTTTTTGGAAAAATGGATTATAAAATATACACCTCAACCAAGTAAATAAACAACTCATCTAGAAATAATCACTTTTCATCCCGCTACTCTTTTTCCCTACTTCTGAAATGCAGATATTTATTCAGTTATTTTATATCCTCAAAATAAACTGCAGCCTATCAACTCAGTGTAAACTTAATGTTAAAACTTTAAAAACAACAGAAACTTTAAAACAATTTAGAGTTTCCAACGTTTTTTATTTGTAAGTTTGCATAAATTTGAGAGACAAAATTGATGGAATCAAAAACAAAAATACTGCAAGGGGCAACCCTGCTTTTTTTAAGATATGGCGTAAAGAGCGTTACGATGGATGATATTTCCAGAGATTTGGGGATTTCTAAAAAAACGCTTTATCAATATGTAGAAAACAAAGCGGATCTGATTGAACAAACAGTTAGTGAATACATAGACGGGGATAAGAAAATGATTGTTGAGATTCAGAAAGAAGCGAATGATGCGGTGCATGAGATTTTACTGATTGCTAAATATATTACTCAGGTACTTAGGGAAATGCCAGCGAGTTTAACCTATGATTTGCAAAAATATTATCGAAAGACCTGGGATATCATTCAAGAATATAATCAGACCCATATATATGGTGTGATAAAAGATAATTTGGAACGAGGGGTCAAAGAAGGGGTATACCGAAAAGAAATTAATTCAGATATTATTGCCAAACTAT
>CAYXQH010000056.1:0-6858 GCA_964467425.1 uncultured Saprospiraceae bacterium | reverse complement strand
GTCAAAGAAGGGGTATACCGAAAAGAAATTAATTCAGATATTATTGCCAAACTATATGTAGGAAAGACTTCGATCATTGTAGATGAAGATATTTTCCCTTTAAGGAATTATAATAAGGAAAATTTGTTTAGAGAATATATCAATTACCATATGCATGGCATTGCATCTGCAAAAGGACTTAAACTACTTGAAAAGCATACGAACACATAGGTGAATTGGAGAGATGAGTGATAATAGAGGATAATAGAGATTTGACCTGTGATTTTTGAAAACATAACAACTTATAAAGATCAATGAAACGCCATTTTGTTTTAACCTTTCTCCTACTTTGTAGCTTTTTTTTAAAAGCTCAGGATACGCAGGAGTTTACTCTTGAAGAAGCTATAAAGTACGCCCTCGAAAACAGTATAGATATGCGTTTGGCGCAAATCAGTATTGCCGATGCAGAGGAGCAAATTGTCGAAAGACGATCTATTGGAATTCCACAAGTTACTGCCGGTGCAGACTATCAGTACTTTTTACAAGTACCGGCTTCCGTTGTGGATATTAGTAATTTCGATCCTACACTTCCTGCAGGAACCTTTCAAAAGCTAGAATTTGGATTGAAAAACAATCTGACCTTTGATATCACTGCTTCTGCCTTATTGTTTGATGCGAGTTATCTGACTGGATTAAAAGCAGCAAAAGCTTACCGTACTTATGTTCAACGTGATCGAGAACGTGTTGTTTATGAAACAAAAAATAAAATAGTTGAAGCTTATTTGCCCGCTTTAATTTTAGAAGAAAGCAAAAAGACACTGTTAAAAAATATTGACAACCTCAATAAATTATTAGTAGAAACAAAAGCATTGTATAAAGAAGGATTTATCGAACAATTAGATGTTGACCGATTAGAATTATCGCTTGCTAATCTGGAAACGGAAGTAGAAAATATTGACCGACAGAAAGACCTTATTTATAATGTATTAAAATTTCAAATGGGTTATCCGATTACTGACCCGATTTCGGCAGTTGACGATATTGAAAAATTATTTGTCCCAGCAACAGATGAGCAACTAGCCTCTGATATCAACTATGCAAAACGTCCGGAAATTCAAGTCTTGGAGCTTGGGATTAAACTCAATGAGCTCAATGTTGAACTTAACCAATCAGGTTACCTGCCAAGCCTTGCTGCATTTGGTTCCTATACACAATCTGCACAAGGAAATAGTCTTTTTAAAAACCCGGTATGGGTTCCTTCTGCTGTGGTTGGTCTACAATTAAACGTTCCAATTTTTGATGGATTTGAAAAACGAGCGAAAATTAATCGAGCAAAATTGGACTTGGAAGAAGCTCAATATCAGCAAACGCTGTTGAAGCAAGGGATCGAACTGGAAGTGACTAATGCCAGAACAACTTATCTCAATGCTTCGCAGCGTTTAGATAGCCAAAAGAAAAATATGGAACTGGCAGAGAAAATTTATAATACAACCAGAATTAAATATAAAGAAGGCGTTGGTTCTAGTTTGGAAATTACACAAGCGGAACAAAGTCTCTATACTACACAGCAAAATTATACACAAGCGCGGTATGATTTGTTAGTGGCGAAAAGAGCGCTGGATAAAGCCTTAGGAGATTAAAGTTAGAGGTACACAGGTACACATGTACACAGGTTCATGGAGCCAATTCTGATAAAAAAACATACAAAGAAAATCTTAAATACCATACAATGAAATATTTTAGCTTACTATTACTCACTGTATTTCTAGCAACTGCTTGTCAACCAAGTGCAGAAGAATCAAATGACCTGGAAAGTAAACAAGCTTTGTTAAAAGAAAAACAAAAAGAACTCAAAGCGCTTACCAAGGTGATTGGAAAACTCGAGCATGAAATCGACTCCCTCGATCCCAATAGTAAAAAAGAAAAGCCAAGAACGTTGGTTACTTCTCAAAATGTAGAACAAAAAGACTTTATTCGATTTATTGATATTCAGGCTAATGTTCAGTCGGATGATGTGGTGATGGCTAGTAGTGAAACAGGTGGACGACTAACTAGTGTTACAGCTAAAGAAGGTGTTTACGTGAAAAGAGGACAGTTGATTGCTAAAGTTGATATGGAGTCTGTCAATAAACAAATTGATGAATTAAATAAATCGTTGGAGTTGGCTAAAGATGTTTATGAACGGCAAAAACGATTATGGGATCAAAACATTGGTTCAGAGATTCAATTTTTACAAGCGAAAAATAATAAAGAACGTTTGGAGAAATCTTTAGAAACGGCAAGTTTTCAATTGACAAAAGCAAATGTTTATGCGCCAATTTCTGGAGTAGTTGATATGGTTTTTGCAAAGACAGGTGAAATGGCTGGTCCTGGCTCACCTATTGTTCAGATAACAAGCACTGGTCTTGTAAAAGTTGTTGCAGACGTTCCGGAAAAATACCTTAGAGATGTAAAACGTGGCGAAATGGTTACACTCAAATTTCCTTCTTTAGAAAGAGAAACAAGAGCAAAAGTTTCGCTCTTAGGTAGTAGCATTAATCCTTCAAACAGAACCTTCAAAGTTGAAGTGAAAGTGCCTAATCGAGATGGATTACTAAAGCCTAATTTATTAGCAAGTATGATGCTCAATGATTTTACACAAAAAAATGCGGTAGTGATTCCACTTGAATTAGTACAGCAAGAGGTAAGCGGACGATCTTTCGTTTATATCAAAGGAAGTAATGAAGAAGGAGCTATTGCAGAGAAAGTAATAGTAGAGACTGGAGAAAGTTATGAAGGAGAAATCATTATTACTTCTGGACTTAAAGGTGGAGAAGAGTTGATTGTGGAAGGCGCCAGAGGACTGGCAACGAATGAATTAATTAAAATTGTTAACCCTACTACTGAAGAAACCAATGGCTAATATCAAAGAAAAAATAAAAGAAGGTCTTCGAGAGTTTAGTCTGACGTCTATGGCAGTAGATAATGGGACTACTGTTTTTCTCTTGACCTTTATGATCATGTTATTTGGGGTTTTGGGGTATAAAAATATGCCTAAAGAAGCTTACCCTGAAATAGCATGGCCGGAGATTTATATCAATACTGTTTATTTTGGAAACTCGGCAGAAGATATTGAAAATCTTATCACTCGTCCCTTAGAAAAAGAAATTGGAACGATTACAGGTTTGAAAAAACTCAAATCATCTTCTTTGCAGGATATGTCTATCATTACTGCAGAGTTTGATTCAGATATGCAGATCAGCGAAGCAGTTCGAAAAGTGAAAGATGCTGTTGATAAAGCAAACTCAGAATTGCCAGATGACCTTACGCAAGATCCTGAAGTTTTAGAGATTAATATGTCTGAGATTCCAATTATGTCTGTGAATATTTCAGGGGAATATCCAAATGCTCAGCTGCGTAAATTTGCTGAATATTTGCAAGATGAAATTGAAGACTTAAAAGAGATTTCGAGTGTCGATTTAAAAGGAGCGCTCGAACGAGAGGTGACGATTGAAGTTGATTTACCAAGCATGGAGGCCATGCAAGTTAGCTTTGGCGATATTGAAAATGCAGTTCGTTCTGAAAACATGAATATGTCGGGTGGAGAAGTTTTAAGCAATGGCTTTAGAAGTTCTATCCGTGTTTTAGGAGAGTTTGATACAGTAGAAGAACTCAATCGGATGATTGTTAAAAATGAAAGCAACGCACCGATTTATCTTCGAGATATAGCAAAAGTAACCTTTGGTGAAAAAGAAAAAACAAGTATTGCCCGAGCGAATAGATTGCCCGTTATTTCTTTAGATGTGATCAAGCGTGCAGGAACCAATCTGCTGGATGCTTCCGATAATATTAAAGCAGCTGTTGAAAAAGCCAAGAAAGATGTTTTTCCAAAAGATATTCAAGTCACGGTTTTTAATGATCAAAGTGTACAGACCCGAAGCCTGGTTGATAATCTGGAAAACAGTATTATCTCAGGAGTGATTCTGGTTGTACTCGTTTTGCTCTTTTTCTTAGGTATTCGAAATGCTATGTTCGTTGGACTGGCTATTCCGCTTTCGATGTTAATGGGTATCCTGTTGATCAACGTACTTGGTTATAGTCTGAATATGATGGTTTTATTTTCGCTTATCCTAGCCTTAGGAATGCTGGTGGATAATGCCATTGTGGTCGTGGAAAATATCTATCGCTATATGCAAAGAGGTTATTCCGGAAGAGAAGCTGCAAAGTACGGTACAGGAGAAGTTGCACTGCCGATTATTGCTTCCACCGCTACGACACTAGCTGCTTTTGTTCCATTAGCTTTTTGGCCAGGGATCATGGGGAGCTTTATGAAATATATGCCGATTACCTTAATTATCGTTTTGTCTTCCTCTCTTTTCGTTGCTTTAGTGATTAACCCTGTTTTTACTTCTCGGTTGATGAAAGTGGATGAAAAGGTAGATGATAAAACATTGAGAAAGCGAAAACTGATTAACGTTTTAGTCTTTGCTGCAGTCTTGCTTCTCATTGCAATAATAGGACATTTTAGCGGTGTTATGTGGATGCGAAATTTATTCGGAATTGTATTTCTGCTTACTTTGCTTAATTATTTTATACTTCGACCTACTTCATTTTGGTTTCAGCAATCTGTATTGCCCAGATTAGAAAAAGGCTATAATTGGTTTATTCGAAAAGTGTTACATAGATATGTTCCGATTTTTGTTTTTATAGGAACCTTTGGACTGTTGATCTTTACATTTATACTATTAGGAGCAAATGCTCCTAAAGTTGAGTTATTTCCTGAAACAGATCCGAACTATGTAAATGCATTTGTGGAGTTGCCAATGGGTAAGGATATTGAATCAACGAACAGAATTTTAAAAGAAATAGAAGTGAAGATTGAAGAAGCCATGGATCCGTATACGGATATTACTGAGGCTATGCTCTCGCAAATTGGTGAAAATACAAGTGATCCAAATGCAGGTCCTGCTTTTGGAGCTTCTCCTAATAAAGCAAGATTAACAGTGACCTTTGTCGCTTCGGACAAACGAGAAGGATTATCTTCTCAAGAGGCCATGGATAAAATCAGAGAAGCTGTAAAAGGTTATGCCGGTGTAAAAATTGTTGTTGACCGTGAACAATCTGGTCCACCACAAGGAAAACCAATCAATATCGAAATACGTGGTGATAAAATAGATAACCTCGCTGTTATGACGGAAGAGATGATTGCACTTATTAATAGTAAAGACATAGGAGGGATAGAAGAACTCAAAGCAGATGTAAGTATTGGAAAGCCAGAGATGTTGGTACATATAGACCGAGAGGCTGCCCGAACTTTTCAGGTATCTACCTATGGTGTAGCGAATGCAATTCGAACGTCCGTTTTTGGGAAGGAGATTTCTAAATTCAAACAAGGAGAAGATGAATACCCAATTAATCTTCGACTCGCTGATGAGTATAGATATGAACAATCAAGTTTGCTTAATCAAAAGATAACTTTTCGAAACCCTGCAAACGGTCGCATTAGTCAGGTGCCAATTTCTACGGTAGCGGACATGTCTTATTCGTCTACCTATAGTTCGATTAATCGAAAAGATCAGGAGCGAATGATCACAGTATATTCAAATATTTTGGAAGGCTATAATGGTCCTGAAGTGGTTGAGGAAATCAAGGAAGCGCTTGAAGAATATGATATGCCTGACGGATATACCTATACTTTTACAGGACAACAAGAGGAAATGGCAGAGCAAATGGCGTTCTTGATGACTGCCTTTGGTATTGCAATATTTGCAATTGCGCTGATTTTGGTTGCTCAGTTTAATAGTATAACGGCTCCTTTTATTATTATCCTTTCAGTAGTGTTTAGTACTATTGGCGTTTTCCTGGGTTATGTTTATGCGGATATGAATATTGAAATCGTAATGACCGGAGTCGGAATTATTTCGCTGGCGGGAATTGTGGTAAACAATGCCATTGTATTAGTGGATTATATAAACCTACTAACCAAACGAAAGAAAGAAAGCCTAGGGGTAAAAACGATTTATCAATTGACTAAATCAGAGATTAAAGAAGCAATCATTGAAGCAGGAGCGACACGTTTGCGACCCGTATTGTTGACAGCAATTACAACGGTGCTTGGTTTGATTCCTTTAGCCATTGGATTTAATTTTAATTTCTTCACTTTTATCGCTCGTTTAGATCCTGAATTTTTTATTGGTGGAGACAATGCTGTGTTCTGGGGAACAATGGCATGGACCGTGATCTACGGATTAGTCTTTGCTACTTTTTTGACCTTGATCGTAGTTCCTGTAATGTATTGGCTGGCTTATCGTTTTACAGCGGTCATTCAAAGAGTCTTTTTTAATAATAGGCCTTTAGAAAAAGTGTAGCTGATATAGCTAAATAAGGCTGAGAAACCTTTTAGCATAAATAAACGATCAATTCATTCTTCCGTAATTCTCTATCTATAAAAAAGCCTTTGATTAAATTCAAAGGCTTTTTTAAAATATAAATAAAATAAAGTCTAATATATCGTATTTTTCAATGTCACAAATGTCTTTTTTTGATAAAATTATAAAGACTATAACTAAAACTTTTGAGAATCGCTTTAAAAAGACAGAAGCCTTATAAATACTGAATTCCCGATCCCTTCAACTATTTATTTCCATTCATCTTATCCTTATAAAAGAGTGATTTACCACATAATCCATTTAAAAAAATAGATTATATGTTTTGCCCCTAGTTGTCACAAATCAAAAACACTCTAAAAAAAGGTTCAAATTATGGCGCAGTAATTGATCTTATCCTAAACGTGAAATGACTTAGATCATTCATTTAAAAAAACATAATCGTAACCTTTGAAAATCGTAATCGTTTCACACCATATTAGTAATAATAAGAAATTCACTTAAGATATTTAGG
>CAYXQH010000055.1:0-16744 GCA_964467425.1 uncultured Saprospiraceae bacterium | reverse complement strand
AATAATTACTTATAACTCGATATGATATTTCAATTAAATCTATAGCTAAGAAAAGAACCACAATTAGGACGAAAAACACATTTACAAAATACTAAATAGATAAACTATTCAAATTCTATTTCTTATAATTTAGACTATTCATAGATATGTTAAATACTTTATAAAAAAAGAGTCTCGCCTCATATTTGCATACAAAACAACATACCTCTCACCTATTTATATTATTTCAAAATTTAAATACTTTCGCGATGATTTTTAAAAGGATACCCTTCCTATTCATACTTTCCATTGTTTTTGTTATAAGTGCATGTCAGAAGGACGAATCGGTTGCAGAATCAGATCTAGATCTTGATTTACAGAATGCCATGACTATAGCTTCGAATGGTATTGGTAAATCATTTTATACGATGCCTTCCAGTTCAGACTTCGACAATATTCCTCAGGACCCAAAAAATCCTTTAACGGAAGAAAAAGTAGCTTTAGGAAAATTACTATATCATGAGACAGGACTTGGGGTTTCTCCAATGATGGCGGAGAGTGCAGGTGAATTTTCTTGTGCAAGTTGCCATTTTGCGGGGGCTGGATTTCAAGCAAACAGACCTCAGGGTGTTGGAGAAGGTGGTCAGGGATTTGGACTTAATGGCGAAGGAAGAGAAAAAAATCCAAACTACACAGAGCCTATGATGGATGTTCAGCCTTTAAGAACACCAAGTGCCATGAATGCTGCATATCAATCTCTCTTGCTTTGGAATGGTCAGTTTGGAGCCACTGGACTCAATGAAGGAACAGAAGCTTATTGGACTCCGGGTACTCCTATTGCAACCAACGAACTAGGATATGAAGGTTTAGAAACGCAGGCAATCGCAGGATTAAAAGTGCACCGAATGGATCTTGACGAAGCATCCGCTTTGCCATCTACACTTGAAGATTTAGGCTATAAGGACATGTTTGATAATGTTTTTGGAGATTTTCCAGTAGCAGAAAGATATACAAAAGAAACTGCAGGTTTAGCAATCGCTGCATTTGAACGAACACTTTTAGCTTATGAAGCTCCTTTCCAAAGATATCTTCGTGGAGAAAGTAATACAATGACTGATCAGGAAAAAAGAGGCGCTATTTTATTCTTCGATGATGCAGGTTGTGCCAGTTGCCATAATGGTCCTGGGTTAAACAACATGGAATTTCATGCGCTGGGGCTCAATGATTTATATGCTTGTACAGAAGAAATTTTCAAAGCAGATGCCAATGATCCTTCCTCTTTTGGAAGAGGTAGTTTTACCGGACAATCTGAAGACATGTATAAATTTAAGGTACCACAACTATATAACATGACGGATTCTCCTTTCCTTGGACATGGAGCAAGTAAAAGATCTGTCAGAGCAATGGTTCAATATAAAAACCGTGCTGTTCCTGAAAATAGAGATGTACCACAATCTCAATTAGCTGATAGTTTCAAACCGCTTAATCTAACCGAAGGTCAAATTGACGATATCGTTGCTTTCTTAGAACAGTCCTTATATGATCCTGTTTTAAAAAGGTATGAACCTGAAAGTCTGCCTTCTGGAAATTGCTTTCCTGTAAGTGATCCAATTGCAAGTGAGGATTTAGGATGTAATTAAAATTTTCGGTATTTGATGTTCGGTGTTCGATTGTTATAATCGAACACCGAACATTTAATTCCGAAAAAGATTCCTTATCACATGTAGCTCCTACCCTTTTCTGCGTTATAGTTTTAATGAAACGCCACTTTATTCTATTCCTTTTCTTACTGGTGAATTATCTTTCTTTTGCGCAAAAAGAAATGATTAACCTTGTTCCTAATCCGAGTTTCGAAGACGTAAATATTTGTTCTGAATACAACGAACCCTGTTGTCCGGAATCCTGGAGATCTACAACTTTGAAAGCTTTCTATTATATAGATGATTCAAAAAACGAGCGAAGCCGAAACGCAACGTTTGACGGTCACCGGCAGATCTCTCTTTGTATGTATAATGCAAAAAGAGCTTTTGATCGAAGCTTTACACAGACGCCTTTATTATGCACCTTGGAAAAAGGGAAACGCTATGCTTTTTCTGTCTATTATAAAGTTCCTGAAAAAATGATTGGGAGTTTTGGTGTTCACTTTTCAGATACTTTAAATGTTCAAAAAAACAATAAGCATCTTGAAGGGATAAAAGCTAGTCTTATTTTCACGAACAAGTTTGAAACGACTCCTTTAGACTGGATCTTAGTGCAAGATACATTTCTGGCAAAAGGAAATGAAAAGGTATTAATCTTAGGTAATTTTGAAACGGATGAACAGACTAAAGTAGTTAATCCTTTTAAACGAAAAAAGAATAAAAGGTATGACTATAGAGAGAACAGGGTATATTATCGCTTTGACAAAATCAGTCTTATTCCGCTAGACGACCAACCTGTTTGTGATATCCAACAACGGAAAAAGGAGTTTTATGAAGACAACGTTCGGCACGCTTTTCCAGTTAAAAAGAAAAAGGAAATCAAGCCAGAAACTTTGGAGCAGACGAAAGAACCGATCGTAAAAAAGGAAGCTCCAAAAGAATATCTAATCATCGAAGAAGACAGTATTGTTATTTCCGAAACCTTTGAATTACCTAATATTTTATTTAACACGAATAGTGATCAACTATTACCAATAGCCTACCCTTCTCTAAAAAAACTAGCCAATTACTTATTGTTTAATCGAAAGTATCAAGTTAGTATTACGGGACATACTGACAATGTAGGTTCTGATTACGCCAACCAAAGCCTTTCAGAACGCAGAGCGAAAGCTGTTCACAATTACTTAATTCAGCAAGGTGTTACTAAACAACGGATTACTTTTTTCGGAAAAGGAGAAAGCGAACCTATAGATAATAACTCAAATGAACAAGGACGTGCAAATAACCGGAGAGTGGAGTTTGAATTAGGAATTAGGAATTAGGAATTTAAAACAAAAAATCTACATCGCAGATCAATATTCATCATTCTTCTCCTTATCCCATCTCAGCTACCTGGATCATTTTATCTTCTACCAAGTGCACCAACTCTGTGTACCTTGGCTCGCGTTTGATTTGGCGTCCTCTGACTAATGGAAGATCGACGTGAATGTGTTCAACAAATTTAGAAGGAGCTGACTTCATAATATAAATATCATCAGCAAGATAGACTGCTTCTGAGATATCGTGTGTAACAAAAATAACAGTCGGGTGATATTTATTCCAAATATTAGCGAGCATATCCTGCATTTGGATTCTGGTTTTGATATCAAGCGCACCGAAAGGCTCATCCATTAAAATGATCTCAGAGTTCGCCAATAAGCTCCGAGCAATAGCTACACGTTGCAACTGCCCACCAGACAAGGTTGGATATTGTGCATATTTATTTTCATGCCCAGCTAGTCCGACCAGCTCAATAATCTCCATTGCTTTTTCGTCTCGTTCTTTTTTAGCAATACCTTTAAATTGAAGTGCCAATCCTACGTTCTCCAATACTGTCATCCAGGGAAGCGAACTATATTGCTGAAAAACCATACTTACCCGATTATCATCGCCTACAGGTTTGTCATTGACCAATACTTTGCCTGCTGATGGATCTTGCAAGCCAGCGATATAGCGTAGCAAAGTAGATTTCCCACAACCCGACATTCCGAGGATTACAACAAATTGTCCTTGACCAGGTTTGTCTTCAATGATAAAATCCAAATCCTGTATGATATTAGTTTGTCCACCATCATAGCTTTGGCTAATCCCTCTTAGCTCAACAATATTTCGTAAATCTGTATCTTTAAATTCAGGCATTTTTTCTGGAATGATTGAAGATTTTAAATTCACCAAACAAAATTAGAAGCACACTCGTCACGACGATTAATGCAACTATTGTTGGCAAGAAAGAACTTGCTAAAGCTGGGAAGATTGCAAAAATAAATAACATCAACATCACAATCCCTAAGATCATAAAAATACCATATTGCGATTCATGAACCCCCGGGGTTAATGTTTTTCGATACTTATGCGGAAACAATCTACGATCAAAAAACACAAAAATCATGTCCTGAATAAAACCAATCAGGATGATGATAATCAAAATAGCAAAAAGCTTTTCGGGTTCGCTCAAACGTTGCTTTTTCCAAATTAAAGCTCCTAATCCTCCTTTGCTAGAATTGATGTATTCAACAATGATTATGTAGGTCCATGAAATGGCGGTCAATACTCGAATATCATCTATTAACTTTGACATCACAGAAGGGATATAAACAGATTTTATAGTATCCCAACTATTCGCGCCAAGCGTAAACACCGTTTTTAAATAAACCGATTTCACTTCATCGATTCGTTGCACAACGACCGGTAACAAATAAACAATTATACCAAAGGCTAGAAAAGCGATCTTCATAGAGTCATCAATCCCAAACCAGATAATAAATAAACCAGTCAAAGCCGTTAAAGGCAAGTATCGAAGTGCATTTACCTGTTTGCTAAATAATCCTCTAAGAAGGGGAACTAATCCAATTAGAAAGCCAAAAAGGATAGATATAAAAATTGCCCAGAAATAGCCTTTAATATTTAACCAAACAGATCGAATGATCTCTCCGAACAGCGGATTCTGCGCATCTTTAAATAATGCAGGATACGATTTGATCGTCTGCATTGGTGTTGGTAAAATCGGGTAAAACTTTTCAAATTCTGTCGCATTGGCTAATGCAATAGAATCCGCTCTTAAAATAGAATCAAGGTTTACTTTTGCAGAATCAGCCCCTAGTGTACTGGGAAGATGTGTAGTATATTCAATTCCTACCGGCCTTTCGACGGCTAGTGACTCTGCTAATATCCACCAAATTGCGATCAATAATACAAAGCCAATAATTCCTAAGATAAGTGATTGTCCCTGATTAAGTTCTCCGCGAAGTTTGAATAATGACATTGAAAGTTATATGTGGTTATGTGAGTTATGTGGGTTATATGGTTATGTAATTTTATTTAACAACATAACTATATAACTCACATAACCATATGATCTTATTGATTAGAAACTAGTTCAAAATCAGTACGTCTGTTTTTTGCTCGACCGTCATCTGAATTATTTGATGCGACTGGTTTATCCGGACCATTTCCTTTAATTATAAACCGATTACGTGGCATATCATGTGCTGAGATTAAATAATCAGCTACCGACTGTGCTCGTTTTTTAGAAAGTGAAATATTACCAGCTCGTCCTCCAGTGTTATCGGTATTTCCTTCAATTCGAATTCGAATATTTCCAAATGCTTTTGCTATATCAACAAACTCTCGATCAATGATATACTTTGCATTTTCATCCAATTTAAATTCTCCTGATCGGAAGTTTATACTTACTTTTTTTGAAGCAATTGCCTTTTTATTTTCATCTGCTTTGGTAACTTCATCAAAAGAAGCTTGCCCTTCAGCATTATGTTCTTTTCCACTAAGATTAGTTTTTTGAACAAAAGCAGGCATAGCAATTCTTCTCCAGCCCGGAGCACCTTCTGCATAGCCTAATGCTTTATAATCACCTGTCATTTTTCGGTATAAGGATTCTCCAGTTACACCTTTGTAAGTAGTATTCAAGCCAAAGAAGTTTTGGTTATCACCATGTGTCACTAATCGAACATTATTGATGGCGGCCATAGCATCTGCTTTAGGAATCCCTAAGCCTTCTGATAAAATTTTAGACGCTTTCTCTTTATTCGTTTCTTCGGCATTAATCTCTGCAGCTCCACGCATCCAACCTTCATATAGCTTTTGTAATTTGTCAGCATTCTTATTAGCATATTCTCTTTTCGCAAAGAAAAAATCGGCAATAATATGAGACGCTGATCTTGAGCTTTCCAATATTCTAGCCCCATTTACTGCCCGAACACAGTCTACATCATCCGGACTCCACACTACAGCAGCATCTACGTTTCCACTTTTAAAAGCAGCAGCAGCATCAATAGCACTTGCTTGTGTAACAATTTCTATATCATCTGGTCCCATGCCATCTTGTGCATCTAAGAGATACAAAAGAAAAGAATGAGAAGGAGTCATTTCAGCTACTGCGATCTTTTTACCTTTTAAATCACCTACTGAAGTAATCCCGGGACGAACAACAATTGCATCACCACCACGCGACCAATCCGCTTGCCATAAAGCAACTGGATCAAAATCTTTCAATCCTCCAGCAATGGTAGAAAAAGCATCCATCGTAAACCAGTGTAAATCTATATCTCCTTTTTTCCAGGCATTAAGTGACGCATCCAGATCATCATTATTTACAAATTCTACCTTAATCCCATATTCTTTAAAAAAACGAGAATATTTAGAATGTTGAAAACCTTCATTAAAATACTGTCCTCCTGCATAACCTCCCCAGGTTACGGTTCCGATTCGAATGACATCATCATCTCGATTTGAAGAAGTGGAAGAAGATGAACTTCCAGAATTAGTATTTCCGCTAGTTGAAGAATCAGAACCGGTCTGCTCCACATTCGCCTGCTCCATTAATTCTTGTCCGCAACCTGTATTTTGTAATAAGTATTTTCCTAAAAAGAAAACTGCTGCAAGGATAAGCAGCGTAATAATAAACTTTGAAAAAGTCGTGAGTCGTCTAGCCATTTTATAGGTTTGATTTAAAAAAAATTATAGGTTAAAAAATATTATTCAAAAAAGCTGTCGTATTGATTATTATGATCAGCTTCCCGAATTGGTTTCTTTACAGGTTCGTTGAGGTCTAAAACTTCTTCACTATTTGCTTTTAAAACTAAAGTGTCTTTTTCTTCTCCAAGGATCAGTGAAACGCCTTCTTTCTCCCACTTCTCGAGCATTTTCATGCCTTCTTCCTCAAAAACGCCATTTTGCAAATCGACAGAATCCATAAAGCTGGAAGACATATCCATAAATCGCTCCATCTCCCCTACTTTCTGGCTTACGTCATCCGCGATTGCTTCTAATGCCATATCGAACATGGCTTTTTTATCTTTATTACCAGAGATAATATTCATAGCAGATTTCATCGCAGAATGACTGGCGAGAATCGCTTTACGTTCTTGCTCTTTCACCTCCACCTGATCTTTGATATCTTCCATCATGATCTCCGAGTTTTCATACATCTTAGTCAATACTCGATAGAGTACCTCCATTTTTTTGTATAAATCCTCTAATCGCATATTTGATTCCTTCAAACGTCCAGCTTTTCGGGACTTAAGAATCACTTGAGATTTTTTATTTTTTTCTTTTGCTTTACTAGCAAGATTAAGATTACTTTCAATCGATTTTTGATTATTATAAATAATCTCTTTTAGCTTGTGCATCTGTCCTCTCAACTGGCTCACCTGTTTGTTCATCTTACGCAGATTATTTTTTAAATCTTCTACGTAGGATTTCAAAATACCAATTGGGTCAATTTGTACAAACAATCCAGTTATCCATCGCATCAACGATTTGTACATATAGCCAACCAGGCTTCGCATCTTTGGATCGAGTACCATGTAGATAATTGCTCCAAGTACAAGAAGCATTATACTCAAGGAAAGAACACCCTGAGTTAATGCGATCAACGGACCGATAAAAGTATACAATAAGAATCCTGCTCCTATAACGAGTCCTCCTGCTACAATAGCACCGGTTGTTCCTTCCGGTTTTTGCCAAAATGATTTAGGCTTAAAATCTTCGTTCATATCTAAATATCAAATTTTCGTTTACTGAGTATTAGTCAATGTTGATCGAGTAGATCGGGATTAATAGATTGACTGTTTATTATTTTGGTGCTTTGATCAATCCCATATTTAAGACGATCGGATTATTTTTTAAAAATGGACATTACTTTACCGATTATTCCATTTCTCGTTTTAGGGTTTATTACAACATATAAAATACCTCCGACCACTAAAAGTACGACAAGCATGAATACTAATGAAAAAACACTTGTAGTCAAGGAGATAAGCATCGGCAAAGAATAATAAAAAAAGTAAGCTATAGCCAGCAGGACAATAACCATTATGATCAAGCTTGTTGTTTTATCTGGTTTATTTTTTACATCACTCATACTACTTATTTTAAAAATTCAAAAATCCTAGTTCTACAATCTCAATTATTATTTCAAAAAGCTTTTCATGCTATCGATGTCTTTCTTGATTTTCCCAACAATGAGATTAAAAGAGGCATGAAAATCATTTTTAGTAGACTCTACTTTTACAGCAGCATTCGAGATTTCCCCTTTTAAGGTCTTCATATCCTTCGTATGTTTTTCAATCTCTGCTTTCATTTGCTCAATCCGCGTGGTCTTTTCCTTGATGACATTCTCAAACTGCTTAATTTGATTTTCTTTATCTCCAATTTGCTTGGTTCTCTGATTGGCCAAAGCCTGTCCAAACTTCGATTGTTCTTCTAATAAAACCCGAACATAATGATTGGCTGTTTTAATCAGATGATCCGGTGTCGCTCCCATTGTCTGAGCCATAGCATAAGCCGATTTAAATCGTGTTGCTTCATCCATTGGCATTTTCTCCAGAGACTTCAAGGATTGTTTAAATTCCAAATAATCAAATCCATCGAGGTTGTTTGCTTCCATTGCTCTGAGCAAAACATCTGTGAATTTCTTATTTACTTTTCCGGAAGATGGTGTCGCAGGACTACTCGGAGTAGGCGCTTTAGTATTGGAGGATTTAGCTTGTGGTGAAGGAGCAGATTTTTTAGCTACAGGCTTTTCTTTCTTACCTTCTCCATCATCTACAATGAATATTGATTTCAACTTATCGAACATACACTTTTATATTATTATGAGTATTAGCCAAAAATTAAATCCCTCTTTTGATTTAAAAAGTTAGCTCAACAACGTTCTTTTTTAATCACTTATGTTTTCTCTAACTTTTTAAAGCCCGCCTGACTGATTTCGATCGGGCAGGTCGGGAATCAATTCTTTGACTGTTCTAATACTGAATTTCGAGAATAGTTCACAGAGGTTCATTAGGTTTAGATAAAGTCTCAATTTTAATCTACAAAGTAAGAAAAAAAGGAGTAATTCACCAAAATATCACCCAAATCAATATCGGATATTTATAACCTTTGTTTCAACATTCCTCAGATAGTGTTTAAGTTTTTTTAATCAATAGAACTTTCTTACGTTTGCAGTACCAATATTTCCTTAACCAAATTTGTTTTAAAACCAATAAACCTTAAAAATGAGCCAGCAGAAAGTATGTGTAAATTCTGAAATTGGAGAACTTAAAAAAGTGATAACGCATCGCCCAGACAAGGGAATTGAGCGAATTTCTCCTAAAAAAGCAGAAGAATTACTGTTTGACGATATAGTCCACCTTCCTAAAATGCAAGAAGAGCATGACATTTTCACCAATATACTCAAAGCTTTTATTGGAAAGGATAATGTTTTGGAGGTAAAAGACTTGTTATTCGAAGCCTTGGAAGAAGGAGGCGAAGATCGAAAAGAACTCATCGAGCGGATTATTGACTTTGAGGAATTGCCAGTAACAGTGGAGCAAATGTTTACGGATTTACCAAATAAGGAGCTTGCTGAAATATTAATTACTGGATATTCTAAAAAAGAGGACTATATCCTTTTCGATCCAATTCCAAATTTCATTTTCACCCGAGATATTGCAGTCGCGATTAATGATCACGTTTTAATTACAAAAGCATCAAAACTGGCTCGGTTTCGAGAAAACTTCATTACCAGGTATATTTTTTGGACGCATCCGTTTTTTAAATCATTAAAAGAAGACGACAAGCTTATAAATCTAAATAAAGTAGATCATTTTCCACCTTCCCGAAAAGGAGAGTCTATTTCAATGGAAGGCGGAGACGTGATGATTATCAATAAAGATTATCTCCTCATTGGACATAGTGAAAGAACCACACAACATGCGATCAATAGCCTGAAAAAAGTCTTATTCGAAAAAGGTATCGTAAAAAATGTGGTTCAGATCAATATTCCTGCGGATCGATCTTATATGCACATTGATACCATCTTCACTCAAATCAATACCAATCATATTGTTGCTTTTAAGCCAATCATTGTGGATGGATTAAGTAGTAACGTAGAGGTACATCGTGCTGATGGGACCTGCTCTTTGTATTCTTCTGTTAAAGAATTTTTCCTTCAGGAAATCAATGCAAAAATGGAATTCATCTTAAGTGGTGATGGAGAATCTCCTTATCAGGAAAGAGAACAATGGACTGACGGTTGTAATTTAGTCGCTTTAAAACCAGGTGTAGGTTTGACGTATGATCGTAATCCAAAAACAGAAGGTGCCTTTAAAAAAGCAGGCTATCGTGTCATTCATGCCACTGAATTACTCGAACGTTTTGAAAGTGGAAAAGAAAAACCGGAAGAAGTGGAAAATACGATCATCACTTTACCGTCAAATGAACTTTCCAGAGCAAGAGGCGGATCTCATTGTATGACTTGTCCGATGGTGAGGGAATGAGAGAATGAGAGATTGAGAGATTGAGGGATTGAGGGATTGAGGGATTGAGGGAGGTAAGATCGTTAAACCTGAAACGAAGTGTAAGGTTCGGCGAGCTGTCCGAGATAATAAATCAAAGAGGGAAAGGTGAGGAAACATAATATATTGTTATTTGTTAATTGTAAAATTGAATATGTTAGAACATTCTTTTCAGAAGCGGGTACGATATGGAGAAACCGATCAAATGGCTTATCTTTATTATGGCAATTATGCGCAGCTCTATGAGATTGGGCGTGCAGAAATGATTCGTTCTATTGGTCTGAGCTATAAAGAAATGGAACAAGTTCACGGTATTTTCATGCCCGTCGTTTCTATGAATGCTCGTTATGTTCGTCCTGCCCATTATGATGAATTGCTAACTATTAAAACAACACTCCGTCATTTGCCCGAACTATTTATTACTTTCTTTCATGAAATATACAATGAGAAAAACAAACTTGTGAACGGTGGATCCGTAAGACTTTGTTTTATTGAAGCCGAAACCGGGAAGCGAATGAAGGCTCCTGATTACCTAGTTGAAGCGTTAAAGTCAAATTTTATTAATACATAGTTTCACCAATATTTGTGAAGATACCTAGTGTAAAAAAAATTCAAAATTTCATTTTCAATTTACCAATCATTATCAATATACTTGATTGGTCAAAAACGCATTCTTTCCCAGGTTTCTTCAAAGTACCGATCTATGATGTGGTCGTTTTTATTCTAAATGAGATAAAAAGAGATACGCTGATATCCCGAGCAAATTCAATAGCTTTTAGCTTCTTTTTATCCATATTTCCTGGTATTATCTTCATTTTTACCTTAATTCCCTATATTCTCCCCTATTTTGATTACCTCATCATACCCTATATCAATGAAGATTTACTGGTCCGAAATCCTTTAACGGGTAATGTTGATTTCAATTCAACAATCATTCATCAAATTGGATATTTACTGTCTGAAGTGAAAATTTTGCCAGAGGTAGCCAGGCAAGAGATCACAGAAATGATTACCAAATT
Organism: uncultured Saprospiraceae bacterium; assembly: GCA_964467425.1. Classification (GTDB taxonomy): domain Bacteria; phylum Bacteroidota; class Bacteroidia; order Chitinophagales; family Saprospiraceae; genus JAHDHW01. The sequence goes on along the minus strand of CAYXQH010000055.1, from coordinate 5,272 downwards.
AGCTACAAAAACCCATGGTGGCAGGCTTTATTTTGTTTTGATATTAACTGTATTTTTCTCCTCCAATGGAATGATGACCCTTTTCCGAGGCTTTGAAAAATCACATAGTCAAACTTTTAGAAAAAGAGGTGTCCTACGAAAAAGAATCGTTGCAATTTCCTTAACCTTACTCATTGCATTTTTAGTTTTAGTCGCAGTCTTTTTAATTGTCTTAGGTCAAACACCCTTAGAATCTATCTTACATTTTTTCAATGCAACCAGGTTTCAAACTATTCTTGTTCAGGTTTTAAAATGGGTAGTTGTTATCGCTTTATTCTATTCGGGGATTTCCATTCTTTACAGATATGGCGCTTCTACTTTTATCAAATTTAAATGGTTTTCGCCAGGTGCAACTTTAGCAACTATCCTAACTATTTTATCCTCGATTGTTTTCTCCGTTTATGTAGAAGATTTTGGTTCTTATAATGACTTGTATCTTTCCTTCGGAACCATCATTGTCATCATGCTTTGGATTCAAATTAATGCTTTTATTCTTCTAGTAGGTTTCGAACTCAATGCCAGCATTGCTGTCAACAGAGATTTAAAAATTGCAAAAGAAGAAGTCGATTAAGCCAATTCCCATACCTTATTTTTGATTATCAAAAAGCCATCAAAAATAATAACTTCCAATACGATAAAAAAATATATTTTTAGAATTGTAACTCCTTCTAAAACCATCCCGTAAAGTAAACTAACCGCTTATCCTTCATATTATACCTATTAATAATTTGTAGCCTTCCGTTTGAAGATTGCTTGTTATTTTGTAACCAAATTGGAGGCAAAGCGTTGAATTATATGACTATTTATGTCTGGTCCATTTCCTCCTAAAAACATTTTTACCCAAAATAGAGCCACCAAAAATTTGTAAAAGGCAACAGTGCTTTCATTTTTTACTGATGTCCAAAAGATTTTGTAGCGCAAAATAATCAAACGAAGAGATGACCAACTTTAAAGGACACATTGAGAACACCAATTACGGAACTTACGACACTAGCATATTAGAAATTAAAACCCGTAAACTATCACTATGAATCACATTTACAATCGTAAAGATGCTAAGCAGCTTTGGCACCTTTATGAAACACTATTAAAGAAAGGCGTTGAAGTCAAGTTTAGAGAAATAGATTTCCTGAATCTGATTGACTATGTCGAAGGTCAATACAAAGGTTCAATTGCAATCGAAATCGTTGACTACGCCATCACTAAATTCAAATTTTCTTCTCGCTTGCACACACGAAAAGCTCGTTTGCTTATTGATCATGGAATGGAGCAATTAGCTTTTGAATCATTAGATCGTGCTGAAATTTTCGGACAATCATTTGTTAAAACAGATACACTAAGGGCAATGGCTCATATTTCATTAAATGAAATAAACGAGGCTTCCTTTCTTATAGAAGATTTAAAGTTTAGTTATTATATCACAGAGCTTGAAAAAAGTGATGTCTTATTTGTAGAAGCTCTAATATTTGAACAGCAAAATGAATTTACCGCAATGTATAATTGCTTAAACCAAGCTGTTCAATTGAATCCTTTCAATGATGAAGCACTTCAAAAGCTTTATTTGGCGGTAGAATTGGCCAATCGCCATGAAGAAAGTATTCTACTTCACAATTTTATCATCGATGAAAATCCATATTCTCATATCGCCTGGTTTAACCTTGCTCAGGCCCATTTTTATTTGAGAGAATATGAGGCTTCCTTAGATGCCTTTGAATATTCTTTCTTGTCAAATAAACGTTTTGAACCTGCTTATAAGGAGTTTGCTGAGGTATGTTTTCAACTTAAAAAATATCAAAGAGCCTTGGACGCCATGCAAGAGGCAGAGGAATTATTTGACATGGACGAGGAAATGCTCCTGAAAATCGGTCAATGCCACGAATATTTAGGAAATACTAAAAAAGCTAAAATATACTATTATAGAGCATTAGCGCTCAATAAAATGGCAGATGAAGTATACTTCCACATTGGAGAATGCTACTCCAAAGAAGGAGAATATGCCAGCTCTGTTCATTTTTATAATCAAGCTATCAAAATTGATGAGCTTCGGGAAGATTACTTAATGGCTTTGGCCAAATCGTATCATCAATTAGGTCGCTTCCAAAAAGCACTCCCTTTATTCCAAAAGGCAGTGGAAATGGGACCAGAGTTGAGCGAAAACTGGGTAGAATATGCCTGGTTCTTGGTAAGTATAGAAGGATTAGAAGAAGCGCTTGAGGTGATTCTTGAAGGAGAACAATATTCCTATGGTGCTGATCTATTTTATTGCAAAGCTGCAATTTTATTCAAACTACAAGAACGCAGACCAGCAATGGATGCCTTAGGTGAAGCCTTAATTGAAAATTTTCATCAAAACGAAAAGTTTTTCAATTTCCTTCCCACTTTTAGAAAAGACAAAGACGTAACGTCTATCATAAACTATTATGCCGTTGAGGCTTAAGAAATAAAACACCCTATTACATCAAAGTTTCCTCGATAGTTTTACTACCGGGGATTTTTTTTGCCCATTCTTATAGTCTTTTGTACTTTAGCGATATTCCAAGAAGTTAAGAAGAGCTTAGCCCTACTTAACTATCTTTAAAAGGTCTTTTCACTCAACACTTAATCTTAAAATATGTGCGGCAGAGCTAGTCTGACTAAATCTCAAAAAGAATTAGAACGACGATTTCAGGCGGAATTTTATCAGGAAGATATCGAACGATACAATCCAATCCCGAGTTATAATATTGCTCCTACACATATGCATCCGGTAATCACCAATGATGCTGCTAAACATTTCCAAATCTTCAAATGGGGATTGATTCCTTTTTGGGCGAAAGAAGAAAAGATTGGCAGCAAGATGATTAATTGCAGAATGGAAACGGTTCTTGAAAAGCCAGCATTCAAAGAAGCGATCAAACGAAGAAGATGCCTTGTTCCTTTTGATGGATTTTTTGAATGGAAAAAAGTAAGTACTTCAAAAATTCCTTATCGGATTTGTCGAAAAGATCAAGCGATTTTCGCTGTAGCTGGGATATGGGAAAAATGGAAAAATCAAAAAGGGGCAACTATTTTTTCTTTTTCCATTCTAACTCAACCTCCAAATGCAACGATGAAAGACATTCATGATCGGATGCCTGCTATTCTTTTACCGGAACAAGAACAACTTTGGTTGGATACAAATATCAAAGCAAGCGAAGCGATCGAAATGCTTCAACCATTTCCAGATGAACTTTTAAATGCCTATACGGTTTCTTCTAAAGTGAATAAAGTGTCTGAAAACCATCCAGACTTATTGAAAGAAGTTCCTTTTAATGATGGCATTCAAGGCAATCTATTTTTTTGAAGATCAGAGGAATAGTTTTAAATAACCTATGAAAGCATTTGCATACTTCATAATTACGGCCACTTTCTGGGGCTTAAATTTCCACCTGGCTAAAATAATGCTTCAGGAGGTCCGGTTTGTGGAAGCTGGATTTTGGCGCTATCTATTTGGAGTCTTACCCCTACTCTTTCTAGCCTACAAAAAGCTCCCTCCACTTTCTTTAGTCTTAAAAAATATAAAAGGTCTTTTTTTAGTCGGTGTAATTTGTTTATTTGGATTTAATATCTTTTTCTTTTTAGGATTAACCATAAGCCCTGCAATAAATGGAGCACTCATTGTCAGCCTCACGCCTGCTTTGACACTTCTATTTTCAAATAGAATTTTAAAAACACCGCTCCGACGAAAAGAATTGGTTGGCGTATTGATTTCTTTCCTTGGCGTTATTTATCTGATATTAAAAGGAAATATAGGCGATTTAAAAAGCATAGAGTTTAGCTGGGGAGATATTTTATTACTTTGTTCCGCGACTTTCTTTGCCTTGCAAAATGTATGGTCAAAAAAATATGGCGGGAGTTTATCGAATATAAATTTTACGTTTTTCACGAATCTATTTTGCCTTTTAAGTTTTATAATTCTCCTTCCTTTTATTGGAATGGAAACCGTAACAGAATATTCCCTTTCCTTTTGGTTGTCTTCTATTGGAATTGGTCTACTAGGTACAGCCATTGCTTATTATCTTTGGAATACAGGAATCCAGTTGACTAGCGCTAACCAAGCAGGAATTTTCATTAATGTCGTCCCTCTATCTGCTGCTCTTTTCTCTATCGTTTTTGGAGAAGAACTTTATTTTTATCATTTAATAAGTGGTATTTTTATTATTCTTGGAGTCCTTATTATTATGAATAAAAAATGATTGCGTACATACTTTTTAGAATAGCCGTTTTCATTATAGGAATACTACCTTTTTCCTTGCTTTATATTTGCTCAGATATATTGGCTTTTCTATTAGAAAAAGTAATACGTTATCGAAGGGAGGTCATTTTAAGTAATCTCTCCAATGCCTTTCCAGATAAATCTCCAGAAAGCATCCGGAATATTTCAAAAAAATACTATAAAAACCTAAGCGATATTTCACTCGAGGGTGTGAAGGGTTTGAGTGCTAATCAGCAAACCTTAATCAAGCGCTATCATTTTAAAAATCCAGAAATCGTAAGTTCTTATTTTGAAAAAGGGCAATCTGCGATTGGATTGGTTGCACATTATAATAATTGGGAATGGGGTGCTTTTGCTACGAGTCCACAGATAAATGGCCAGGTAGTTGGCGTTTCCAAGTCAGTTAAAAATAAAAGGATCGATCGTTTTTTTAAAAGAAATCGTGCTCGGTTTGGTGCAAAGATTATCCATATGCATGAAACGCCCAGAGCATTAGTTAAACATAAAAATACACCTTCCCTTTTTGTATTAATTGCTGACCAAAGTCCATCGAATTCCAAAACGGCACATTGGCTCCCTTTTTTGAATCAAGATACCTGTGTCCTGAATGGACCAGATAAAATTGCTCGACGTACGAATTACCCAGCCTTCTATTTTGATGTGCAAAGAATACGACGCGGGTATTATGAAATCTCAGCGACACTCCTTCAGGAACAGCCAAAGCAAATGGCTCCGAATACCTTGACAGAGCAGTACATGAAAAAATTGGAATCCATCATCATTCAACAACCGGAGAATTGGCTATGGTCACATAAACGATGGAAAAAGAAAAGGGATCATTCCCCCCAGCGATAAGCATCCAAATCAAAACCAGAAAGATCCAGGACACGGTCAATAACTGTTGCAGCTAAAGCTTCAAAATCTTTAGGATCACTATAAAAAGAAGGACTTGCCGGGCAGATGATACCACCAGCTTCCGTAATCGTTTTCATATTATTG
>CAYXQH010000054.1:1622-16832 GCA_964467425.1 uncultured Saprospiraceae bacterium | reverse complement strand
GTTGAACTCGATGGACTGCCTCCTTCAAAGGTCCATTCCCAGCTCGTCGCATTAGCTGTAGATTCATCACTAAACTCCACCACTAAATCTGCACAACCGCTCGTTACATTCGCACTAAAACCTGCGGTTGGTAGAGAGGAAACAGTAATCTCTTCTTCTGAAGTTACTGAGCCACATTCATTGGTGGCTGTCAGAATCACCGTATAGGTTCCATCTTCATCATAAGTATGAGATGGATTTTCTTCGGTACTTGTATTACTATCTCCAAAATCCCAAGAATACGAATCCGCATCCATTGAGGTATTTGTAAAATCAACATCCAAATCATTTGCGCTGCTTGTAAACCCTGCAGTAGGTGCATCGTTTACAGCTATGTATTGGAATTCAGTTATAGTGTCAGAACCAATCTCATTGGTTACAATTAATGTTACATCAAAAACTCCAACGCTTTCATAGACAACTGTTGGGTTTTGATCTGTGGAATTATCCGGATTTCCTCCAGGAAAACTCCAATCCCAGGAATCTACATTTGAAGAAGAATTGTCTAAAAATTGAACAGTTAAAGGAGCACAACCCATTAAGGTATCTGCACCAATACCAGCTACAGGAGCAGTCGCAATCTCAATGTCTAATCCAAATATCTGATCTCCACATTCATTTGTGGCAGTCAATACTACAGTGTATGTTCCACCAATATCATAGGTATGCGATGGATTTTCCTCGGTGCTTGTATTACCATCACCAAAATCCCAAGAATACGAATCTGCATCTGTGGAAGTATTCGTAAAATCAATCGTTGTTCCATTTTCAGTAAAAGTAAACTCTGGAAATGGTAAAGGATCAACAGTGATATATCCCGTTACGGTTACTGCATTACTGCCGACGCCGTTGACTACTGTTAGCATCACGTCATAAGTCCCAGGTTCATCATAAACAACAACAGGATTTTCTAATGCAGATTGATTTGGAGAAGCTCCAGGGAGATCCCACAAAAAGAATTCAGCATTTGAGGATGATAAACTTTCAAAAGAAACAACAAGCGGGGCACAGCCATTTGTAACATCAGAAGTAAATGCTGCAGTTGGAGGTGTTTCAACGACGACTACTTGCGTGGTAACATTTGTTCCACATGCATTTGAAGACGTTAAGGTAACGATGTAAGTACCATCTTCCGCATAAGTATGTGTAGGGTTAACCGCATTACTGGTATTGCCATCTCCGAAATCCCAATTGTATGTTAATCCATTTTGTGTTGTATTAGTAAAAACTACAAAATCTAGCACCACATCAAAAGTAAAGCCTGTTGCAGGAATATCCGCTGCATTAATATATGCCGTCTTAGTTATAGTATTACTACCTGCATTATTTGTTGCCGTCAACGTAACATCATAGAATCCAGAAGCATTATAGAAAACAAATGGATTCTGATCTGTAGAAGTAGCAGGGGTTCCACCAGGAAAAGACCACGACCAGGACGTTGGAGTATTTACAGATAAATCAGAAAACGTAACTCCTAAAGGGACACAACCTGAAGTTTGATCAGCTAAAAAATCAGGTTCTGGCGGAAGTACACCTCCAGAACATTCACTAAAACAACCGGAGTTAAAACGGTTCGTTATGGTATTATTAATAACTGACTGTGAAGTAGTCGACCAGGAATTTGAAGTCGTAACAGAAGGCGCCATTATAAAATTGGTACCTGATCCATCATGCAAAGCGTTGAAATTATGCCCAATCTCATGAGACGTCAATACTCTTAATTGTTGTGCATTGGATGTGAAATCCTCTAAAACATGATATTTACCATTATTGCAAACTCCATTAACAAATGCAATTCCTACTGTACCTCCATTTAAATTACGATCAGTCCAAAGCTGTCCTAAATCAAAGGATACTCCAAAACCTCCACCATTACCCCAAGATGAAAAACTATTAAGTAATGTTACCGCATTAGTAGAAGCTGTCCATGGATCACAAGTATTACAATCAGACACAAACTGAGTTACAATAACAAAAACAATTTCATCATCAAATTCATCATCCCAGTTTGTAGCAACATTATTCATCACTGTAATATTATGATCTTCTACATCCGTCACACTTTGATTATAATCTAAAAACATTAGCCAATCAGATGCAATCGCAAGTTCTACTTCCAAACATAAATCAGCACGAGCATTACTTTGTTGCCCATGGTCATGATCATGGTGATTATGGTGACTGTGGTCCTCATAATCATAGTTCATTTTTTCCAATAACTCATCAGCACCACAAGTTATTCCTTCATGAGGAATTACATCAGATGCTGCATAGACTATGATTATGTCTTTCGGAGCATCTTTTATTAAATGATGCAAAGGCTCAATAAAGTATAATTCTTCTCCTTGTTTTATTGTTCCTGCAAAAAGGCGATCATTGACCGTCAAACCTACCTTCCCACCACTTCGGTTATTCAAATATCCTCGAAAGGTCATATTAGGTCGACTTGGTTGAATTTCAACTCCATTTTCTGTTTGAACATATACCTGATAATCATCTCCTCTTATATCATTTGGATAAAGATTAAAATCCCATTCGTAATCGTTTCCTAAGCTCAAGGAAAATTCAATTTCTTCACCACTCGATTGAAAATGATTATCTAATTCATCATAATTCAATTGAAATAAATCGTATTCTTTAAACTCCGCATTCAGTCTTTCTGAAGATTTCTTTAATTGAAATTTCTCAGCTTCAAAAGTTGATCTTTGACCAAAGAGAAGGGATGTAAAAAACAGGCAAATAGCAAGTGTTCTAAATCGTAGCATAATTTATGTTTTGGTATGTAAGGAGGGGGATTACCATTAATTTTAAAATATCACGTAAACAATCAGAATATGAGAGTATATCCTGATACTTTGAAACGGAAATTATTTGGCAATTAGCTGAGCATGAAAATAGTAATTTAATAGCAAACTTTCTATCACATTACCTCAGATAATCATACAATTAGGTTGATATAAGACATATTTAGCCTAAAACAATGTAATTTCGCAATTCAATCACTTAAAATCATGCAAAAACTACTCATTTTCCTTGGTCTTATTGTATTTTTTTCAGCTTGTAAAAACAACTCAGATTCGCCTTCTGATCGAGAAAACGGCAGTCTTGAGGAGGCTCCATCTAACCTAATTGAACCTGCTTTATTAGAACAAGCCAAGATCAGGCTTGCTACAATTGATTCCGATGCTTTCAACGCGATTCCTTCTTCTGCAAGTAATAACGCCAAAGCACTATGCGAAAAGTCCAAAGGGTATAAATCGAATACCTGGGAAGGGCTAAATGATTGTAGCTGGGTAATGGAGAAAGAACAAATTTTAAAGCATAAAGAACTGGTCTCTAGAAATGGACAACAACTTAGCCTTAAAATCGGTGAGGGTGTTCAAAATTTTGAAAATAAAACCCAAGATGCAGCACAATCTACCTTTTATCAGTTTAAAAACTACCTTGCTTCTTCTAAGTATTTTTTAATAGAAGAACATGTTACAGGTAAATGCCCACATACAAAAATCATTAAAGAAATTGATGCTAGCGAACATCGCCTTAAAGGAATAGTCAGCCCTTCTCCAAATGGTCTCCATTTTTTGACCTATAGCGCTGAGAACAAAGCAAATATTCGCTGCAATAACCAATTACAGTGTTATTCCTTTACTACAGAAGGTTTGCATAAAAACTGGCATCTTCCTTTAAAAGACAAGATTATCCAGGAATTAAAATATTCTAATGATAAAGACGTCTATATTAGTCTTTTAAGTAACAATAAGGGCAAAGACGTATTAAATTATCTCCATTTATCTTGGTAGCTATTCAGATTAACCTTAACTTTATACGGAAGTCATTTTCACGTTGAAAATGACTCATGACAAACAACCTACCCCCTTTCTGGTATGAAATTGGATTTTTATCAGATTTTACTCTTTTCCAAATGAGCTAGAAATTATTACGCATTTATTTTAAACAAATAAAAAATACCATGGGACGTATTGCTCTTCGAGTACTCCTTTTATTTACGATTATTACTTCTGCTGCTTGCCTTATCAAGCCGCCAGAGCCTGTTCCAGAACCATGGAATCAGCTAGAGGATTATCTAAATAATACAAATATTAGATTATTACACGCTTCACCAACTGAATTATACATTCTTTCGGATGATGAGTTTGCTCGTATTAACCTAGATAATGAATTGGTTGAAAAACGACGATTCGAATTGCCTTTTGCCTTTTCTGGCAGACCAGCTTTGTCTGATGATTCATTCTATCAATTAATTAGAAATGATTCTTTGAAATTAGAACTCAATTTCCATTTGACAAAAAATCCTGATGCACTTTATAAAATTAAAATAGAAGATTACATGCAATCGGGCGACTCAGGCTTTCTGGAAGAAGGTTTAGCTCGGAATACTGGAACCTACAATTCAACCGGGACTCAATTCATCATTCCCGTTATTCAAGTCCCAGATTCTTATTATGCCTTTTTCTTATTTGATATAAATCTGAATGGTGCTAAAACCGAAATTATCTCTATTGATTTAGCTGCCAGAATTAATGTTGACTTACCAGCTTATGCAGGCAATCTTAATAATGTAAAATTTATTGACGGTAATTTTTATGCGACTTCATTGGATGGAGCAGTGCGAATCAATCCTTCTACTGGCTCTTATGTCAAAATATTTGAAGAATGGATGCTGGACTTTTTTAAGCATGAAGATAAAATCTTTGCAACAGGATTTGGGAATCAACTTTTTGTCTCTTCAGACAATGGTCAAACCTTTGAATCTGTTGACTTGTCAGACATCAACCAACCTTATCAATTAGAAATGATTGAACTTGAAAACGAGCTACTTCTAAGCCAGCAAGCTGTTGGTTTTCCATTTAGTTTGATTGAGCCTGATTTTTCAAGTGGAAAAAGGATACTATTGAATTCTGACTTCACAGAAGATTTCTCTGCGTATCAGGATATTGAATACTTCAATGGCAGGTATTATTTGCCTGTTTTTAAAGAATTATATTATACCTCTGAATTATTAACAGAATAATAACTTAAGTAGTAAGCCAAAAAAATTGATATAATAAATTTTTAAAATTCGTTCAGATATTTTAACGTAATTTACACGTATTCAATTACTTATGAAATTTTTTCGAAACAATTTCCTATATAAACAATTTTGGTTTGACACTTACAAATAAAATAAACCTTATTCAACATATATCTTAACCAAAAGGAAATAAAACGTCTTTTATAGTAAAAAATCCTCTGGAAGCATGTCACAGTTTCCAGAGGATTTCTATTTTCGGTTCAATTATTGATTTACTATTAAATCATCAACTTTTTAAATGTATTTGCGTATAAAAATCTTTTAAAAAGCTATTTGAGCAACAGTAATGAAACTTCTATACACTATCCTATTTAGTTTATTTTCTCTTGGCGTTGTGCTGTCACAAAGTCAAGGTCAGGTGAATTATAATGAACTACTGGATGGTTTAAAAAAAGAGATTAAAAACGGTCAACCTCGAACACTAAGAGATATCATTAGTATTTCAGACCATCCTACAGTTTCTTCAAAAGCAATTCGACTTTTAAAAAATCATACTTTTTTTACAAAAAAAGAAATAGACGTTTTAAAAGCGAAAAAATCAGATCTTCTCCTTTTTTACTATAACAATTCTGAAAAAATAAAATATTCAGAAACCCTGAATGCTTTCTACATTACACCTGTAGAAAAAAGAGATGTGAGTTTTGAACTTAAGCAAAACAATGATAATGCTTCAGAGGCCAATGCTGGTAAACTACGAAGATTACTAACGGATCTAAACTCTAAGCTTGAAAGTAAGAAATTTGAAAAGGCTCAAAAAATAGTCAATCAGATTACTCAAACGGAAAAAGTAGAGTACGATGTTTTCCTTAATATCCTAAGAGATTCTCGAATATTAAATGCACCTCCGGTCAACCAGCAAAACATTTATCAATCTTTACTGAGCGCTATTGAATTCTACCCTGATATTGAAATAGCTGAAATAACGCTTCAAATGGTTGAAGCTGGTTTTTTGGAAGATCAGTTTGCTTCTTCCGTTCTAACAAATATCACGAATAATACTCCGGAGTTGGGTGATCGATTTGAAGTAGATACAGAATATTTTCAGTTTTTACTTGATTCCCTCAACACTCTAGATCAGATAAGAGCTTATGGCTATGACCGCTTGATCAATTCCAGAATGAGTTTCTTTTTGTTCCCTGTTGATTATTATGGAAAAGTTTTGGCCCATACCAGCGATCAAGTCTGGATGAAGCAAAATGTTATTAATGATTTAAATGACACTCATCATCCAAGGGCATTCTTCTATATCGCCGCAGATTTGTATAAAATTTGGAAAGAGCAATCGAATGAACCATTAGATGCACATCTGGAGGCTATTAATTCTATGTCAAATTTAAAAATTGGTATAAAAGGAAAAAATGGAAAAATCACATTTAATCCTTTGCAAGATGAAACGTCTATAAAAAACTACTTTCTATACTGGGCTGCAAATTATGATGATTACGAATGGGATGAAAATCGTCAAATTTTTACAAATAAGCTTGAGACCATCGCAAAAACACAGAATTACGAACGATTATTTAGGCGTTTAAATTCTCGAAATGATACCATTGCATTAGAATCTTTTGTACAATTAACGGAGGGTGAATATTTGGAGATAAAATCACTAGCCAAAAAATATCGTCAACTACTCCGGAATCAAAATAAATCTTTACCCTCTCTAAGACATAAATATCTAGAACAGCTTTCTATCCTAACCGAATATTGCAGAAAAAATAAAATCTCTTATAAGATAAAAACACCATTGGCGAGAAAGCTAAAAAAATTATTAGCCGCCGAAGATCCTAAAGATCGTTTTGCGATTGAAAATGAGATATTAAATACTATTCAACTTAATGAGATTACAGCTTTAGAATATTGGGCTTGTTTGAAAGAGGGAAATAAAAAGTTGTCTTTTAGCGTCGGAAGGATATTAGACTGGGCTTATTCAAAATACTGGGATAAAATTTTAGCCGATAAAGATTACTTGAGATTGTATCTTAAAAAATCTTACTTGTTTGAACACATTGGTGTTAGTGGGATCTGTAATTCGTACCTCAATAAGTTTGATCCTTCTAATGAACAAGAACAGCTTCTACTTTCTGAAATAGGAAAAATAGAATCAGATGAAGATATTTTAAATCAAATTTCTTTAATCGTTTCCTCTGATATTGAAGAAGATTATACCACCTATAACATAGATGATTTCTTAGATGATCCTTTAGTTTTTACTCGAAGGGATATTAAGGTCTTGCCAAGTCCAAGTAAAGAAGACATTAGAAAAATTGTTGACTATATTAAATCTGAGCAAGAAGCAGATGTCATCAAAAAATTGTTTGCCTATATGTGGCAACATCCGGACATCGAATACATTCCGTTTTTATTTGAATTGATCGATGACCAGCGTATTGTAACTCGTAAAGATAATCTGACTGTTTCTGTTGCAGATAATATTATTCCTATTGTCGAAAATGTTTATAATCACAGTTTTGAAAAAAATACGCATGAATTATTCGCTACAGATCAATGGAGGATTTTGTGGAAAAAAGATGGGAAGGAATTTAAAATCTGGGAGCAAAAGTTTTTTGAACAAAAATTGGATAGTCTTCAATATTTTGACAAAATCAAAATCCAGACACTCAATGAATTGACAGAATCTAATTTCTTTTCAGAAAAGTACAAATCTGTAATTTTAAGTAACTTGAGAAAGGTCAAACCTAAGCGAAGTATCCTTCGCCTTTCGATCGATCCAAAACTTTCATTAACCGAGGATTTAAAATATTTTGAAACGTTCTTTTTTAGTTATAAAGAATTGGATGATGTCCCAAAACTTTTTGACATCACGGAAGAGAATATTGGTTTGATGCTTAATTTTATCGAAAAGAAATCGGCTTCTTTCGAAGTTTCCGAAAAAGGGTCTTTGTACAACAAATTATTAAGGGCGCCATGGTTAAGTCGATATATCAGTCAGGGAAAATTAAATGAGAAATCAACAACGATAATTCTTGAGGCCCTTGACACCTATTTGAATGAAAGTGAATTTTTAAGTGAATATGAAGAGCAAGCTACTCAATTGAATATTGCACAGCTTCAGTTTATGGGTAAAAGCATAGAAGAAAAAATTGATGCAACAATTGCTCTGGATACGGATAATCCTTCAAAGGCGAAAATTTTAAAATCCATTATCGCAACCATTTCTTATGAAGAAATCGGAATTATTGTGAGTCGTTTTGACCAAATGTACGATATACTAAATGAAAAAACGTATAGCTTTTTATCTGAAGATTTCGGAATTCCAGTATTCTCTTTTAAATCAATGAAAGAGCAAGAACAGTTTATTCGAAATCATAAAAAGCTTCCAGAATCTCAGTTTTATTACACCTATTTAAAGCAATTTGGCTTAAATTTTCAAACGAAAAAAGGTGAACTACATCTTCAAAAAGCTTATGATATTTTGCGATTTGATATTGTATCACCATTTGTTGGAGAGACTGGAGGTAAACGAGATTTATACATTTATGGTATCATCAAACTTCTTGAGTTAAAATATGATACTCGTTTAGGATTTCATGAAAAACTAAACGAATCTCAAACTTTTTATAGCTTTTCGAGTACAAAACGGGCACAAGCCTGGATTAAATATCTGGAAGAAAACAAGCTGGTAAGCCCTAATGATTCTATGGCACCTCCATTCAATTCAATAAAAGATCAGAACTAGCTCAGGCTAAAGCAGGACTCTTTCATAATCAAAAATTCATTTAAAGCCTCTCCAGCCCTAGCAATTCATACTAAAAATGTTTTATAAAAGACTGTTTTTTCTAATTATTAAGATTAGTATAACATTTTTATGACCCTAATTTTGTTTATATATTCGTTATAGAAATTAATTAAGCTTAGGTTTATTCTAAAAAATTAGACCTTTTTAATTGAATTATCATATTTTCGTGAGAACTAAAAATTGCTATTTATGAAGAATTTAATAAGAATCTCGTTCCTTGTGCTTCTCGCCTTTGTAATCAGTATCGGAACTATTGATGCTCAGAATTACGGAAGGAAAAAGAAGAAAAAGAAAAAGAAAAAACCAAAGACAGAACAAACAGATGACTACTTTGATGAAAGTGGAGGATTTGCACACCGTTTATGGTATGGTGGCATGCTCAATTTTCAACTTGGAGGAAACACCTTATTACTTGGTGTTAGTCCAATGGTAGGATATAAAATCACCGATAATTTTTCAGTTGGCCCTAGATTAACTTTAAATTATTTACGAATTTATCAACCCAATGATGATCCACAACTTATGCAATTAGGTATTGGAGCATTTGGTCGGGCTAAATTTACGCCGTCTATTTTTGCGCATGTTGAGTATGAACGACAGAGCGTCAATGAAATTAGTGATTTTGGATATGCTGAAGGAAGTGATGAAAATTTTTATCTGGGAGTTGGATACAATTCTGCCATGGGAAATGGTTTTGGTTATGAGGTAATGGGCTTGTATAATTTTATGGAAAATGATCCGAATCAGGTTCCTATTGAAATTAGGGTTGGCTTTACCTATAATTTCTAAGCATCATCAACGATCAAAAAAAAGAGGCAGCCCAATTGGACTGCCTCTTTTTTTATATCTATAATATGGTGATTAGTTCGCCATAATTTTTCCGTTTGTAACGGCCACATCTCTTCTTGGGTAAGCCACACGGATATTATTTTTACCTAGAGCTGCTTTTACACTTTTGTAAGTTCCGAAATATACATCCCAGTAAGTTGCTGGAGTTGCATATGGACGAACGGCTAAAAGAATGTTGTGCTCATTGAATTTTTCGATCTCAACGGTTGGTGCTGGATCAGTTAATGCATGCGGTGTATTTTTTATTGCTTCAAGAATAATTCCCTGAACTTTATCAAAATCTTCCTCATAAGGCATTGCTACATTAAGATCTACACGTAATAAGTCGTAAGTAGAAAGGTTAGTGATCGTTCCACTAGTTGCCTGTCCGTTAGGAATAATTACTCTCTTATTATCTAAAGTTTTGATGATGGTATTGAAAACCTGAATTTCTTCAACATGTCCCAATTGATCTTGTACATTGACCAAGTCTCCTACTCTATATGGTTTGAAAATAAGAATCATAACACCAGAAGCAAAATGTCCAAGTGTCCCTTGTAAAGCCATACCGATAGCTAAACCAGCCATACCGATAAGTGCAATAAATGAAGTTGTCTCAATTCCAACCATTCCAGCAACACTCATTACAAGCATTACTTTTAAAAGTACACTAATTAAAGAAGATAAAAATGGGATTACATCCTGATCTAATCCTGATCGCTCCATTCCTTTTCGTACTACCTTCATGATTCTACCTATGATCCAAAGACCAATAAGAAGTACTAAAATTGCTCCGACCACCTTTGGTGCCCATTTATAAAGTTCGTCGACTAATGTCCCTAATTTTTCCGATAGAAGATCCATAAAAATTTGTTTTAAGTAGTTATAAAAATGTTAAAAGTATGCATTTGTGACGTGGTAAAATCAGCAGAGTAACACTTTTCAGGGAAAAAAATTAAAACAAACCACACACGTTTATCAATGCTCCATAGTCATTTTTTCTACTTAAAACATCTTTTATATTAAAAATTAAAACTCAAACCAAAAAGATAATTCCTACCTGCTTGAGGGTAAAATCCGGTCAAATTATATACATTATCGCCTTCTAATCTAGTATATGGATCATCCGGGCGTCCATCATAGCCAGCTGATCGGTAGCGATAAGTCCATGCATTTGAAGAAAATCTGGTGTCCAGAAGGTTGCGAACCATAAAGGTCAAACCAATTTCTTTGATAAATTTTGTTTGAATGTTAAAGTTTATACGCATATCCATAAAAAAGTATGAATCAAGGATGGTATTTTCATTCGAGGTATTATCAATATATTGCTGACCAACATGTTTTCCAAGAAGTGCAATCTTTAAAGACTGTCCTGATTTATCTTTTAAAACGTCGTATTCTAACTCCCCTGCTGCAATTATATTCGGAGAAAAAGCCAGATCCGTATCGGTATGTATAGTAGCTTCTTGCTCCCAGGTGTCCCAATTATCAACATACTCTGTAAATTCGGCAATCCTATTCTGACTGAACGTTGCTGAGGCCGTAAAATCTAATCCTTTTGATAATTCAATACCCCCAACTAGCTCCAATCCTAAACGATAACTATCTGCTATATTGATACGTGTAGCTTCTCCGACATCATTGATCTGTCCACTTAATGCCAACTGGTTTTCATACAACATATAATATACATTAGCACTAAATGCTGCTTTATTAAATCGCTGTTTATAACCTAGTTCTGTATCATATAAAGTTTCATGTTCCGGCCGACTAGTTGGTGTGGATTCGGTATAATCACTTCGATTCGGTTCTCTATTTGCTACGGCAAATGAAGCATACAGATTTGTAGTTGCATTCAAATCGTAAAAGAGACCAACCTTAGGATTGAAAAAACTCAGCTTATCTTCCTGCTCGACATTCGTTCCATCATTATCAAAACCGAGAAAAGAATAATCTACTTGTCTGAATTGTAAATCTAGATATCCGTTTAATGCGTTGGTCAATTGATAATTTACTTTACCGAAAAGATTAAAATCTTTTTTTGTAGCATCATTATCATAATAGACTTGTCTAATCTCACTATCACTTGCATTTCTTGCCCAGATTACTTCTCCAAAATGACGACCATCATATTGACTCCATGCCCCACCAAACACTAAACCTAAGCTTCGACTATCATTCGTATAATTCAAAGAAAAAGTTGAGCCGTAATAATCATTATCTAACCATCTACGACGAATCAAATCAGATTCTTTAAAACTATACGTTGCTCGCATTAAGGTATCCCCGAGTGGATTAATGAATTCTTCTGTATCCACTGACACTTCGTCATTATCAAGGTAGTTGTTGATAAAATCAGGATTAACATCCGGGAAGAAAAAGACCTCTGTCACAGGTATATTCGCTATTCCATAATCAGCAAGGGTCTCTCCTGCTTTGTATTGCTCGAAGTAGCCTTGACCTTTTGTATAATGTGCTCCAATGTTTAAATGCAGGTTTCGATTAAACTGATGATTAAAAAATGCCTGATAATAAGTTTGCTCATAATCATCCACTTCTCGATCGTAGGGGTCACCAGATTTTTCGGTCCCCGCTGTATTTGTTTTTCTTAAAACATCATCATCAATATATTGTGCAGGCACTCCGTTCCATGCCTGATAGGTAACTTCATGTCCATTAAAAACATTCAAGCGAAAGGAACTCTTTTTTCCAATATAAGCACCTGATAAATAAAAAGATTCTAAATCAGCACTCCCTCGATCGATATATCCATCTGATTTTATTCTGGAAATTCGTCCATCGAAAGAAAAATTATTTTTTAAAAGCCCTGTTCCAAAGGTAGCATTCGATTTCCAGGTGTTAAAAGATCCAATGGACCCGTTCATACTACCATAAGCTTCTTTCTTTAATTTATTAGTATTTAAATTAATCGTTGCTCCGAATGCTCCAGCACCATTCGTAGAAGTTCCGACACCTCTTTGGATTTGTATGTCATCAGTAGAGGAAGCAAAATCAGGAAGGTCAACCCAAAAGACACCTTGAGATTCCGCATCATTGACAGGCATCCCATTGATGGTAACGTTAATCCTGGAAGGATCGGTTCCTCGAATTCGGATTCCAGTATATCCAATTCCTGTACCTGCATCAGATGTAACAACAGTTGATGGTGTCCAGCGCAGCAAATATGGAACATCTTGCCCAAGGTTGTTTTCTTCAATCTCTTCTTTCCCTAAATTTGTGTAGGTCATTGGGGTTTTCTCTCCCGCACGCGTTGCATTAATAATTAATTGATCTAACTCTATTGAAGATTCGATCATTTGAATATTTAAAATAAATCGTGGTGTTCCTTCCGCGAAGGAGATTTGACGGGTAACGGTTCTGTAAGCCACATGTGATATTCGAGCAGTGTAAGTTCCAGGTTCGATACTTTTAATTTCATATCGTCCATTTTCCCCTGTCATTGCCCCCTTATTAGTTTTTAAAATAATCACATTGGCTCCTTCAATAGGATTTCCATCGATATCAACAATTCTTCCACCCATAGAAGATTGCGCATAGCAAAGCCCAGTCAGCATTAATAATGCTAAAACACATATTACGTTTTTCATAAAAATTTAAATTAAAAAAATTGAAATAATCTGAAATACCTTGGGGTAAGGTCTTCATTTTACTTCTTGACCCAGAACAGGCCAATTAGTGGCTGTCCTTTTCCTTACCGGAATTACCCGGCCAGGTTCAATGGGTATAATCTCAGCCGTAGAACAAGAGTGAATGGTGAGGGGTAAAAAGTGGATTATAAAAAACACCTTTCACTCTTCACTCCTCATTCCTGTTTCAGGGGGCACCCCAAAAGAGACCACAAAGGTAGAAAATACAAAACAATACCGTTCTTTATTTTGAAATAATTTTAGAAAAGGGCTTTGATTTTTTGGAGAGCAAAATTTAGTCGTTTCTCTTCGTTGCCTTTTAATTCGAAAAAGGGCTTATTATAAAATTCTAGTTCTTTTTTATAAAGATTATATAAAATAGTTCTGTCCTCCGGATTTTCTCGCTGTGGATCGTACTGCCAGGGAACATCTATACCTGTTAAAAAATAAAGATCGTAATGCCTTTCGATTATCGATTTTTTGATGAAAGAGTCGCATTTTCCATACTTGTATTCTGCCCAAATTTTAAAGGTGATCAAATCTGTATCTAGAATCAAATACTCTTGAACCTTTTTCTCATATTCCTGTTCTAATTTCAGTTGTCCTTTAGCCATTTCCACAAGATCATTTTCTTCATATTGCCGATCTAGACCATTTATATACTGTCTAGCATATTCTGGCACCCATAAACCGCATAATGCTGAAGCTAATTGTTTAGCCAAAGTTGTTTTACCAGTAGATTCTGGTCCCGTGAGGACAATCTTTTTCAACATTTTAGAATATTTATATCCCACAAATATAGTCAATTGTCGCAGAGCTATCATAATCTCCGCCCCTGTGATAGTTTTGTGATCTTTTCGTTATTCCGTAGGGATACTTAAAATTTACCTTGCGTACACTTTCCAAAAACTAGTGCTTTCCAAAAACTGGTACTACTTAATTAAATTTTTTAAATCAAATAAAAACGAACTGCATTATGAAAAAAACATTCCTCTTTTTCTTAAGTGTTTGGCTGAGTGCATTTTCCCTACAAGCTCAGGTAGTTATTAATGAGATTCTCCCAGGTGGGACGGTCGAATTAAAAAATATAGGAAGTTCGACGGTCGATATCTCTGGATATTGGTTGTGTGATTTTCCTGCTTATCAACAAATCCAAAACTCCAATAGCGTATGTGGCAACATGATGCTAGGCGCAGGAGAAATCCTAAGTGTTGACAATTTCAACACTATTGCGGCAAACGATGGAGAGATGGGTTTATATTCTACTAATAATTTTGGTAGTGCAAATGCATTGCTCGATTATGTAGAATGGGGTTCAACTGGCCATCAGCGATCTAGCGTTGCTGTTGCTGCTGGTATTTGGACAACTGGAGATTTTGTTCCTGCATTTACGACTGGTTCTTCTTTAGAATATAGTGGTAGTGGAGATGCCTCAACTTCTTGGTCTGAACAAGCTAATCCTACTATTTGTGAAGACAATGGTGATGGTCCTAGCTGTGACGCTGAAGGTGGAGTTTTACAAGGTGGACCTTTTAGTTTTACTGCCGGTGATGGAGAAGCAGATATGATTCCGGCGGGGTCGATTACCCTAACAAATAACCAAGGCATGAACAGTCAATGGGTGGTAACTGATGATGAAGGTTATATACTTGGTTTACCTCCTATGCCAAGTGTTGTTAACTTTGATGGTGCTGGCGCAGGTACTTGCTTAATCTGGCATTTATCTTTCGATGATGGTTTGCAAGGTGCTGAAGTGGGTATGAATGCGAATGATTTAGTTGGCTGCCATAGCCTTTCTAATCCTATTGAAGTCATTCGTACTTTGGAAGGAAATTGTCAGGCGAATG
>CAYXQH010000054.1:0-1522 GCA_964467425.1 uncultured Saprospiraceae bacterium | reverse complement strand
ATGGTGCTGGTGCTGGTACTTGCTTAATCTGGCATTTATCTTTTGATGATGGTTTGCAAGGTGCTGAAGTGGGTATGAATGCAAATGATTTAGTTGGCTGTCATAGTCTTTCTAATCCTATTGAAGTCATTCGTACTTTGGAAGGAAATTGTCAGGCGAATGGTGGAGAACTCTTCGGTGGGCCTTTCAGTTTTACCGTTGGAGACGGACAAGCAGATATGATTCCGGCAGGTTCGATTACTCTTGTAAATAGTCAAGGTATGAACAGCCAATGGGTGGTAACTGATGACGAAGGTTATATCCTTGGTTTACCTCCTATGCCAAGTGTTGTTAACTTTGATGGTGCTGGTGCTGGTACTTGCTTAATCTGGCATTTATCTTTTGATGATGGTTTACAAGGTGCGGAAGTGGGTATGAATGCGAATGATTTAGTTGGTTGCCACAGCCTTTCTAATCCTATTGAGGTCGTTCGAACTGTCGAAGGAGACTGCCAAGCTAATGGTGGGGAACTCTTCGGTGGACCGTTTGAATTCTGTGTTGGTGATGGAGAAGCAGATATGATTCCGGCTGGGTCGATAACTCTGGCAAATAGCCAAGGTATGAATAGCCAATGGGTGGTAACTGATGAACAAGGATACATCCTTGGTTTACCTCCTATGCCAAGTGCTGTTAATTTTGATGGTGCTGGTGCTGGTACTTGTTTGATCTGGCATTTATCTTTCGATGATGGTTTGCAAGGTGCGGAAGTAGGTCTGAATGCGAATGATCTTGAAGGTTGTTTTAATCTTTCTAATTCAATTACTGTCGTAAGAAACCAACCTGAAGGTGGAACGCTTGAAGGAGGTCGTTATGAATTCTGTGTAAATGATGGAATCGAAGATAATGTTTCTGGGATTACACTTTCTGGAAATTCTGGCCCGAACAATCAATGGGTCGTAACTGATGAACAAGGAAATATTCTTGGTCTTCCTCCTATGCCGGGTGCCGTCAACTTTGAAGGTGCAGGTCCTGGTACTTGTTTGATCTGGCACTTATCTTTTGAAGATGGTTTACAAGGTGCCGAAATGGGTATGAATGCGAATGACCTTGTTGGTTGTTATAGTCTTTCTAATCCTATCGAAGTTATTCGTTTTGAAGATCCGAATTGTGAAAACCTATGTGTAAGCAATGGTGGATATTTAGAAGGTGGACCGTTTGAGTTTTGTGTTGATGGAATCGAAGATAATGTTTCTGGGATTACACTTTCTGGAAATTCTGGTCCGAACAATCAATGGGTGATAACTGATGAACAAGGAAATATTCTTGGTCTTCCTCCTATGCCGGGTGTTGTTAACTTTGATGGTGCAGGTCCTGGTACTTGTTTGATTTGGCACTTATCTTTCGAA
This sequence comes from uncultured Saprospiraceae bacterium, assembly GCA_964467425.1. Lineage (GTDB taxonomy): Bacteria > Bacteroidota > Bacteroidia > Chitinophagales > Saprospiraceae > JAHDHW01. Next base: position 137 of record CAYXQH010000054.1, on the reverse strand, counting down.
GATGGTCTTCAAGGTGCTGAAATGGGTATGAATGCGAATGACCTTGTCGGTTGTTATGACCTTTCTAATCCTATTACTGTTATAAGAAATCAGCCAGAAGGTGGTACGCTTGAAGGTGGACCGTTTGAATTCTGTGT
>CAYXQH010000053.1:0-16845 GCA_964467425.1 uncultured Saprospiraceae bacterium | reverse complement strand
ATATAAAATTTCAAAGACATGGTTGATGTAAAACCTGATGAAATATCAGCAATATTAAAACAACAACTTTCCGGTTTCAAAACAACTTCTGAATTAGAAGAAGTGGGTACCGTACTTCAAGTAGGTGATGGAATCGCATTGGTTTACGGATTGACTAAAGCACAAGCGGGTGAGTTAGTGGAGTTCGAGACAGGTGTTCAAGCAATTGTATTGAATCTTGAGGAAGATAATGTCGGAGTAGTACTTTTAGGAGATGGAGATGGCATCAAAGAAGGTTCGACGGTTCGTCGTTCTGGATTGATTGCATCCATTGAAGTAGGTGAAGAAATGGTTGGACGTGTTGTAAATCCTCTTGGTACACCTATCGATGGTAAAGGCCCAATTGGCGGTACAAAGTATAAAATGCCATTAGAGCGTAAAGCGCCTGGTGTGATTTACAGACAGCCAGTATCCGAGCCACTTCAGACAGGTATCAAAGCGATTGACGCGATGATTCCAATTGGTCGTGGACAACGGGAGTTAATCATTGGTGACCGTCAGACTGGAAAGACTGCGATTGCGATTGATACCATCATCAACCAAAAAGAATTTTACGATAATCCAGATACAGATACGGTTTACTGTATTTATGTTGCTTCCGGACAGAAAGCATCTACAGTAGCTCAGGTAGCAAAAGTATTAGAAGAAAACGGTGCTATGGCTTATACCACAATTGTTGCTTCTTCTGCTTCAGATCCTGCACCACTTCAGTTTTACGCACCTTTCGCTGGAGCTTCAATTGGAGAATTTTTTAGAGATACAGGACGTCCTGCATTGATTGTTTATGATGATTTATCTAAACAAGCAGTTGCATACCGTGAGGTATCTTTATTATTACGTCGTCCTCCAGGACGGGAAGCATATCCTGGTGATGTATTCTACCTTCACTCTCGTTTATTAGAGCGTGCTGCGAAAATTATCGCAGATGATGGTATCGCTAATGATATGAATGACCTTCCAGCTTCTTTGAAAGATGCAGGTATTGTAAAAGGTGGAGGATCATTAACGGCGCTTCCTATTATTGAGACGCAAGCGGGTGATGTATCTGCTTATATTCCAACCAATGTAATTTCGATTACAGATGGTCAGATTTTCTTAGAGTCTAACCTTTTTAACTCTGGTGTACGTCCTGCAATTAACGTAGGTATCTCTGTATCACGGGTTGGAGGTTCTGCGCAGATTAAATCAATGAAAAAAGTATCCGGTACATTGAAACTGGATCAAGCACAATATAGAGAGTTAGAGGCTTTCTCAAAATTCGGTTCTGATCTTGATGCTGCAACGACTGCTATTCTTGAAAAAGGAAAGCGTAATGTGGAAATTTTGAAACAACCTCAGTATTCTCCATTAACTGTTGAAAAGCAAGTTGCAATGGTTTTTGTTGGAACGAAAGGGTTAGCAGGTAATGTACCTGTTGAGAAGATGAAAGATTTTGAAGAAGTATTCTTGACAACACTTGAGCAAAAGCATCCTGACGTTTTAAAAACGTTTAAGTCTGGAAAATTAACAGATGAAGCAACGGATGCTGTACGTAATCTTGCAAAAGAAATATCAGCTCAGTATTAATAATTAATCATCTTGTGAGCTGTAAGAAGAGAGGAATGAGTTAATAAAATACTCATCCCTCACTTCTCACTCCTCACCAAATGTATAAACATGGGTGCTAATTTAAAAGAGGTCCGAGAAAGAATTCAATCTGTAAAATCTACACAGCAGATTACGAAAGCTATGAAAATGGTTTCTGCTGCAAAACTTCGTAGAGCGCAACAGGCAATTACTCAAATGCGCCCGTATGCGAACAAGCTCAACGAAATGTTGGTGAATATTCTTTCTAATTTAGAAGGTGATGCGAACACGTCTTTTGGACAGGAAAGAGAGATTAAAAAAGCGATGATCGTAGTAGTGACTTCTAACAGAGGTCTTTGTGGAGCTTTTAATACCAATATTATTAAGGCAGTCAATCACGGCATTGAAACGAAGTATGCAGCATTGCGTGAATCCAAAAATCTTACGATTCTTTGTATCGGTAAGAAAGGATATGACTTTTTCAAAAAGCGTTTTCCTAAAGAAAATGTGATTGCAGATCACGTAGGAATCTTTAGCGATTTGAGTTTTGATAATGTAGCACAGGTTTCTCAAAAATTGATGGATACTTTTGAAGGTATGGAGTATGATGCAATTGATGTAGCTTACGGGCGATTCAAAAATGCAGCTATGCAATTTCCAGAATTAGTGCAATTTCTACCTGTTCAAAAATTAGAAAAGAAAGAGGGAAGTAAAGGAAAAGCAGATTATATTTTTGAGCCGGATAAAGAATCTTTATTGAAGCATTTGGTGCCGAGTATCCTGCAAACACAGTTTCAAAAATTCTTGCTCGATACACATGCCTCGGAACACGGAGCGCGGATGACAGCGATGGATGCTGCAACAGAAAATGCAGAGGATTTAATGAAAGAACTGAAAATTACTTACAATAAAGCACGTCAAGAGGCGATTACCAAAGAGCTTTCTGAAATCGTTGGTGGTGCGGCTGCCTTGGAAAGTAGCTAAAACAAGTGAATAAGTTATTAAGTTAACAAGTGAGCAATAGGGTTGGAAGATTTTATTGCTCACTTTTGTTTTTAGAACAGGCTATTAACTTACTTATATGTGTCAATTTTTCTTCCTAAGCCCTTTTTACAAGAGGATTAACCTTTATGATTTCGGTTGCTTCATTGGAAGTCTGATCAGGTACCTTAATGTTTAAATGATATTTGTCTAAGAGTTCTATCTAATAAATAAACTTAGCTATCCTTACCTTCTTGACTCCTTGGAATAAAAAAAATCCTTATCTTACGAAGCACAAATTTTTAATCAATGAAAGCCATTATTCCCGTAGCTGGCGCAGGTATAAGATTAAGACCACATACCTATACTCAACCCAAACCATTAATTCCGGTTGCGGGGAAAACGATTATTTCTTTTATTATTGATCAATTGGAGGAAGTTGGAATAAAAGATTTTGTTTTTATCATTGGATATTTGGGAGAAAAAATTCAAAACTATCTAGAAAAACAATACCCGAATTTAAATAAAGAATTTGTTCAGCAATCTTCCAGAGAGGGAATAGCCCATGCCTTGTGGACTGCAAAAAGTACCTTTGAGCAATCAGAAGAAGTTATTATTGTTTTTGGAGATACTATCATTGATTTGGACATTAAAAATGTTATGGCCGAACCCAATTCTTGTTTCTGTGTGAAACAAGTTACCGATCCTCGAGAGTTTGGAGTGGTGGAGTTTGATTCGGATGGTATTGTGAAAAGAGTAGTTGAAAAACCAAATATACCAAAGTCGAACATGGCTATGGTAGGTTTTTATAAAATAAAAGAAGTGCCAGTCCTAATAGATGTTATAGAGCATAATATTAAAAATAATATCAGAACGCATGGAGAGTTTCAATTGACAGACGCATTGATGGGGATGATTGAAAAAGGAGTGAAATTTAGCACATTGGCCGTTGATAATTGGTTTGATTGTGGGAAAAAAGAGATTTTGCTGGAAACCAATGCAATGCTTTTAGATAAAGAAGGTTATGCTTCTGATGATCTTGATCTGCCTGCTTTCGAAAATACAATTATTATTCACCCGGTAAGTATTGGGAAAGATTGTGAAATTTCTAATTCTATTATTGGGCCACATGTGACCATTGGAAATAATGTGACCATTAGCTATTCCATAGTAAAAGAATCAATTATTGGAAATTATGCCTCAATTGAAGAGGTCGTTCTTCAAAACTCTCTTGTTGGTAGTGATGCAGCTATTCGCGGACTTTCTCAGAGTCTGAATATTGGTGACAATACCGAAATTGATTTTAGTTAAAAGCTGTTCTTTTTATTCCTTTTCTTTCAAAAATTAGCCTGTAAATAGTGGCTTTCTCAGCTTTTTGTCGTCTAAATCATATATAACCAACAAAAAAACAACACATCTATGTCCAATCTTTCCCAAATATTTCCAGAAAAAAAAGAAAGAACTGATTTTTGGATAGCCATAACGGTTATTCTACTTTTCTTAGCTGCTATCGTATATTATATATTCGGTCCTGAAAAATTAAACGAAGTTCCCGGACTTGCAACTGTAAATGAGGTTGTAGAAGAAGGTTCTGGTTTTAGTTATGAAACGGGGAAAGATACCGTGTATCAAACGTATGATGCTAAAAAAGGAGAAGAAGAAGAGCTGGACGCTCTAGTGGAATCTGTAGAAAAAGATTCTGTTGATGTTGCTCAAAATGCGGTATCAATGAATGAAGAGGAAAGTACAGAACCAGAAGAGGAAGAAGAAGAGCAAAAGGAAGAAGAACTTCCGGTTTATGTAGATGAAGATGATCCGGTACAGCCAACGGAAAAGGTCGAAGATACCCAGCAAAATGAAACAACGCCTGTTGAAGCAGAAACTACACCAGTAGAAGAGGAAGAACCAGTAGTAGAAGTTGAAGAACCGGCGGAGACTCCGGCAGTTGTACCTCCAGTAGTAGAGGATAAGAAAGATGAGGTAGAAAAGAATAATCAATATGATTTGGGAACAGATTCAGATGATTCACCTTATGGCTGTATCGTCATAGTGGGTTCTTTCAAAGAGCCTAAGAATGCTGAAAATTTAGCAGATACATTAGAGAAAGAAGGTCATCCCGTTTATGAAGGAGCTTATAAAGGCTATTATGTTATTGGCGTTAATGCGGATTGTGACCGTTCAACAGTGCTACCTTTACTAAAGAAACTTCGGGCGAAGCACCAGCCAGACGCGTGGATCTATAAAAGATAATTATCTCTGGTATTTTTTATAAGGGGATAATAGAGCCAGTTTTTCAATATAAAAAGGTGTTCGGTATTAGTAATTGAAAATCTAATACCGAACACTTTTTTTTAATCAAATAAGAACAGGACAAATAATAGGGATGAGAAAAACACATCCGAAATTATATTGCTTTTTACGATAACAATTTAATTTGATCTTCTGTAATATGAATCGCTCTGAGTGGATCTGTTCTTTCAGCAATATCTCCGCTAGCATTTTCTAATCTTAAAACACCTCTTGGGCAAACGGCAGAACAGACACCACAGCCAACGCAAGATGCACGGACAATATCCTGACCTTTTTGCGCATATGATCGAACATCAATTCCCATTTCACAATAAGTAGAACAATTACCACATGAAATACATTGCCCCCCGTTTGTTGTGATTCTAAAGCGAGATTTAAATCGTTGTATCAGTCCCATGCCAGCAGCAAGCGGACAACCAAATCGACACCAAACTCTATTGCCCATCAAAGGATAAAAGCCGGTACCGACCACTCCTGAAAACATCGATCCGATTAAAAAGCCATACCAATGTTTTACACTGCCAGCATTTAGAAATAAGATTTGTTCCTTGCCTGTCGTGTAATGATATAAAACGATACCTGTCATTAAAACAGCTGCGACTAAAACACCATGAACTACATATCTTTCGACTTTCCAGGCACGGATGCTTTTGTCAGAAAGCTGCCGATAAGGATCTCCTAAGGTTTCCGCCAGTCCTCCACAGCCACATACCCAGGAGCAATACCAGCGTTTTCCAAAGAAATACGTCATTAAAGGAACCACTAATAATACGAGCGCAATTCCCCATACAAACATGACCGTACCAACGGAAGCATTCATACCAAAAATCTCAAAACTAGAGCCTTGTCCAACCAATTTGTTAAGCTCATCCGCAGTGAAAAAATCATAGTCTAATGGCCAGGCATTTTTAAGATCCATATAGGGTTGATTCAAGCGAACCATTATTTCAGGAATTAAAAAAGCAAAGCCTAATTGGAAAAATAAAACAGAACCCGTTCGTACCAACTGGTATTTATTATGTCTGTATTTTATAAACATTCGTATGCCCATAACCAACATGACGACGCAATACAAGAATCCATAAAGAAACCATTCACTTGCTTTGTTTCCACTAATCGCTTCACTCACCGGATCGACAATGGTCACCCAATTGGTTACGTAATACGGGAAAAAATAGAGTAAGACATAAAAGCCAATAAGATAGGTGCCTGTTGCTATACCCAGCCAGCCATTCCCTTTTTCAGGAGAAGCAGAACGAGCTACAGCAGAGCCATAAAGTTTCTTTTTTCGAAAATATAAGGTCAAGGTAATAAAAGCAATAGTTGCGACGAGACCAATTAACAGCAGCATGTTTTGAAAAAGCGCAAACTGTAGAATGACCAATATAACACCAACAATCAATACCGCTCGCATCCACCAGTCTATTCCCCGCATTGCGCTGCTATGGTAAATGCCATTGTTTTTAATGCCCGGATTTAGTTTTAGATCAGGTAAAAAATAAATAAGTGCACCAATTGAACCGAGAATAAAACTTAACCAAAATGCAAGTCCCGAATTGCCTTTCAATGGGCCTGGAGTAGAATACTTGGTCAAGGCAAAAAGATACTTGTCGATTTGCCAATTGTGCAATTCCGCATCCGAACCAGATAGCTTTTCTTGTGCTTTCGCAAAGGAGTTTTTCAGTGCGCTTACAAAAGAAAAATTGGAGGAATATGTTTTTCCCATGATATCCGAACTACTATTTATTAATTCATCTTGATGGGTTTTGTTGACGATTTGCTCTCGCACTAACTCTTCGGAAAGTGTATGATCACTCATGAATAGCGATAAGGTAAAGACAGCTAGAGCAATTAGAAAAAGACCAAGGCCAATATATTTAATTGATTTCATTTTTGTTTATTTATCAGTTTGAAACTAGGATACACTTTGTTTTAAAAATTTTAATACAGCACCTAAATTTCGTCGTTTTTTAAGTTGAAGATTTTTACCGCTTTGTTGATTATACATCGCTATTACATCAGCCTCGTATTCTTTATAAAACTCGGGGTCAAAATTAGCAAGCGAAAGGTTTTGAAGGACTTCTTCAACCGATGTTTTATCTCTAAGCCATTTTTCGCAAACCTCGTGACGGTAGCGTACACCCATAAGATTGAAGCCGACGATCTGATTATTATCTTTATCATAAACAATCCGAATACTTTTATTTCCATCCGAATGTTCCCAATATAAAGAGATATGATTTTCTGGAGGTCTCGCAAGAACAGAACCGTAGACTTGATATTCAATGTCGAAAAATTTCGCGGAGTTAAACCAAATACCTGGATCGTAGGCCACTTTTTTCTTGCAAATAGTATAAGCAACCGTCTCCCCCATCATTCGACCTGTATACCAAATTGCTTCAATAGGTCGTCGGCCAGGAAGTGGATTTCTGGCACTAGCACAATCGCCAATGGCATAAACATCAGGCACACTAGTTTCCAGATATTCATTGACCAGGATGCCTCTTTTCATTTCAATCCCTGAATCATTTAGAAATTTAATGTTAGGACTTACTCCAGCAGTTAATCCAACAAAACCACATTCAATCGTTTCGCCTTTATTGGTGATAACGGCTTTCGCTTCGCCATTGCCATTGTCAACGATTTCTTTTAACTCCGTTTCCAGACGAAGATCAATTCCATTGGCAAATATTTCACGATTAATCATTTTTGATTCTTCAGGTGGCATGACAGCATTCCAGAAGCTGTTTTCTCGTACTAAAAAGGTAACTGGAATATGACGAGAATGAAACATCTCCGCCATTTCAATACCAATCAAACCTCCGCCAACGATGACCGCTCTTTTTAAGCCAGGACTGTATTTCTCCATGCCTTCTAAATCCTGATAACTGTACATACCTTGCACGCGATTCAAATCCTGACCAGGCCATCCAAATTTATTAGGGGTCGAACCACAAGCAATGATCAATTTGTCATAACTCATTTGTTCGCCTTCAGTGAAGTGAAGCGTTTTATTAGCGGTATCAACATTGGAAACATAAGCACGCTTGAGATCTATTCTATTTTTTGTCCAAAACCAGTCTTCATAAGGTTTGGTATCTTCATAGCGCATATGCCCCATATAGATGTACATCAATGCTGTTCTGGAAAAAAAATGATCCGTCTCGGCAGAGATGACTGTGATTTTATGATCACTTAATTTTCGGATAAAACGCGCGGCAGTAATTCCACTTATTCCATTGCCAATTATTGCTATATGCATATAGAAAGGGTTTGGTTTTTTGTCTGTTTTAAAAAATAGATTATAACCTATAGTTTATAATCCATTCAAGATAAGTATTTGTTATTTAAACGGGCAAGAAAGCAAATCGAAATACAAAATATATTGAAATGCTTGTCTTTGTCAAGACAGGAATGATTGATTTAGGTCGAATGGATTAAGAATATTGATTTATCCGGCAGGATATTCTACATAGTTTCTAGGTGTTTCATAGAGGCGAATAGTAAGCTCATATTTACTATCCAGCTTTTTGGAAAGTATTTGCCAAATAACATAGCAGATGTTTTCCGCAGTTGGGTTGAGATTTTTAAACTCCTCGGTATCAAGATTTAAGTTTTTATGATCAAAGCGATCTTCCACTTCTGTTTTGATGAGGTTTTTTAAAATTTTTAAATCAATTAAATAACCTGTTTCCGGGTCGACCTCTCCCGTTACCTTTACTTCGAGGTCATAATTGTGACCATGGTAATTCGGGTTATTGCAAACACCAAACACCTCTTTGTTCCGTTCCTCAGACCAATTTGGGTTATGCAAGCGGTGTGCTGCGTTGAAATGTGCTTTTCTGAATGCTGAAATCCGCATTTTAAAATGATTATTTACTACTTATTCGTTGAAATCTTCCCTTGTTCAAACAAATTTAGGCAAACTAAGTTGAGCAAAAAAGGCAGAAAGATATAAATGTTACCCATCAATGTTTTATAAAAAACTACTTTCAAGTTAAGTATAAAATATGTAAATTTGACAAATGCCATGATTGGCTTCGATATATTCGATTTATGATATAAATCGAGGATTTGATGAGAAAGAGCTGTGTTTTGAGGATTTTTATAAGGTTCAAAGTAGAAAATGCTTTTTAAGCATCAAAAATTTGAACTTTCTTAGTATAAATAAGCAAGGAATTTATCATGATTTAGAGTAATTCCTTAAAAGAAACGCTAGATTTTAACCCATTGTACGCTATATCATAAAATGATATAATTGGCTGCTCCTTTTTAACCAGAAATTCATTTCTATTTAAAAAGAGAAACTGGATTTGGATTGTAATTACGAGAGAACTGCCAAAATTAAGCATGCAATAGCCTTATTATACCAAGCCCTCCTCCATTCTCAGCTGAATTCATAGCAAAGGATTCTCACCTATCGTATCGAAAAGCATCAGGCCCTATTGAATAAATTAAACTTAGAAAACTTGCTTTTCAGCGAAGTAATCGGACATAAAGATTTAAAACAGGAATTGATCGAAATGGTCAATGCTAAAAGAGTGCCGCATGCTCAGTTGTTCCTTGGAGCTCCGGGTTGTGGTAAGCTTGCTGTGGCCATTGCTTTCGCGCAATATTTACTTTGTGAAGGCGACAAGAAAGAAGATGCCTGTGGAAGCTGTGCATCTTGTTCAAAAGCACAAAAATTTATTCACCCGGATTTACATTTCTCTTTTCCGTTTATTGGTTCAAAAAACACCAGCAATAACTTTCTGGAAGAATGGCGTCAATCGTTGACCGATAATCCTTACATGGATATCAATCAATGGTTACAATCAATTGGTGCAGAGAATAAGCAGGGAAATATCAACCGAGAAGAGTGTTTGAATATTATTAGAAAACTAAGCTTAAAGTCATTTGAAAGCGAGTTCAAAGTTTTGATAATCTGGCTTCCGGAATATTTAAAAAAAGAAGGAAACCGCTTGTTAAAATTAATTGAAGAACCGCCGGAAAATACTTTTTTTATTTTAGTCGCTGAAAATCAGGAGTTAATACTCAATACGATTTTATCCAGATGTCAAATAGTTAAAATAAACCAACTTAAAGACGAAGATATCGTAGAAGGTATAATGAAGCGGGAAGATATGGCGCTGGATCAGGCAAAAAGTATTGCTCACTTAGCAAGTGGCAATTTTAATGAAGCAATTCAACTTTTAGATAAAAAGGAAAATGATAATGCAAAACTGTTTTTGGAGTGGATGCGAATCTGTTATAAAGGTAACGGAGTAGAGATGGTAAAATGGGTAGAAACATTTGCTACCATCGGTCGCGAAAACCAAAAGCATTTTTTAAAATATGCACTTCATTTTTTAAGAGAATATATGCTGGTTAAATTGACAGGAAATCAAAACCTGCGATTACAAGACCAGGAACTAAAAACCGCAATAAATCTAACCAAGGTAATTGAGTTGGATCAAATTGGGGAAATATCAAAACTATTTGACGATTGTTATTATCATGTAGAGCGAAATGCAAATCCTAAGGTTTTATTCCTGGATGCATCGATCTCGTTAAATAGTATTTTAAAAATAAAAAGTCAGGTAGCAAAGGTTTCCTAAAGGAAGCATTGGTTTCGCTGCCGAACTTTGAAAACACTTTATAACATGGCATGTTCAAATTGTGGAACAGGAAAAGATGGTAAGCCAGGTGGATGTCAAAGTAACGGAGGTTGTTCAACAGGAGGTTGTAACCGAATGAATACTTATGATTGGTTGGCTACTATGGATATACGAGATAATGATGGATTTGATTTAGTAGAAGTGAGTTTTAAAAACGGATCCAGAAAAAACTTCTTTCATAACCCACCCCATACTCGTGCAATTATCGGAGATATGGTCGTGGTAGAATCAGCGAATGGTTATGATGTTGGTCATATTTCATTGACTGGCGAGTTAGTTCGTTTACAAATGAAAAAGAAAAGAATTGCTGAAGACACTGTTCTTCAAAATGTTCTTAGAATTGCAAATGACCGTGATCTTGAAAAGCTGCATGAAGCACGCTCCATGGAAAAGAAAATCATGGTTCGATCTAGAGTGATTGCTCGAACGCTTGATCTGGAGATGAAGGTTGGAGATGTAGAAGTGCAAGGAGATAAACGTAAAGCAACTTTTTACTATACGGCAGAAGGACGAGTTGATTTCAGAGAGCTGATTCGACAGTATGCAAAAGAATTTAGAGTAAAAATAGAAATGCGCCAAATCGGTGCTCGACAAGAATCTGCCAGAATTGGCGGGCTCGGCTCTTGTGGTCGAGAGCTTTGTTGTTCAACCTGGCTCACTGATTTTAAATCAGTTTCTACAGCCGCTGCACGGTATCAAAACCTTGCCATTAATCAGGCAAAATTATCAGGGCAATGTGGCCGCTTGAAATGCTGTCTTAATTATGAGCTGGATTCTTATATGGATGCTTTAGAGCATTTTCCAAAGAATGCGGATAACCTTAAGACAGAAGTTGGAAAAGCAGTATTGGTGAAAACGAACATTTTTAAAGGCTTGATGTTTTATGTTTACACGGATCAGGCACGTCGAGGAAAATTTTACCCTCTACCAATAGATCGTGTGAAAGAGATTTTAGAGCTGAATAAGAAAGGAGAGTTTCCTGCTGATTTAGTAGATTTGCATTCGCTTATTGACACTGGAGAGCCAGAGATAGATTATGATGCAGATGATTTAGTAGGTGTAATTGAGTTACCTCCTGAAGAAAGAAAGAAACGTAAGAATCGCCGGAATAAAAATAGAAACAGAGGACGAGGGCGAGATTCAAGACCACCTAGAAAAGATGGTGGGCAAAAGAAAACGGAAGGAAGTAAAGGCCCAAAGAAAGGTGGTCCAGAAAATAAATCGAGAGGCCCAAATCCTAATAAGGGTAAAGGGGGTAATAAGAATAGAAACCGAAACCGGAATAAAAATAGAAATAAAGGAAATCAAAATAACGGGAATAAAAACAATGGCCCTAAGAAAGGCTAGGTTTTTAAATTAACAAGTTATTAAGTGACCAAGTCAACAAGAAAAGCTTATGCTAACTTATTCACTTGGTCGCTTTTTAATATAGACAATATCTAAAAAAGAAAATAATGAAATACGACGTGACTGTAATCGGATCAGGACCTGGAGGCTATGTAGCGGCTATCCGATGCGCTCAATTAGGGATGAAAACAGCTATTATAGAACGATACAATACACTTGGAGGTACCTGTTTGAATGTAGGTTGTATTCCTTCTAAAGCCTTGCTGGATTCTTCAGAACATTACCATAATGCAAAAGAGAAATTTACAAGTCATGGTATTGATTTGAAAGACTTGAAAGTCAATATGCCACAAATGATTAAACGTAAAGATGAAGTGGTTGATCAGACGTGTAAAGGGGTAGCGTTTTTAATGAAAAAAAATAAAATCGATGTGCTCCATGGGCATGGTTCTTTTGTAAGTGCGAATAAAATTGCTATTGCAAAAGCGGATGGAAAAACCGATGAAATAGAAACAGATAAAGTTATTATAGCTACGGGGTCAAAACCAATTGCACCACCGGCTTTTAATTATGATAAAAAACGAGTCATCACTTCTACAGAAGCACTGAATATTAATAAAGTGCCGAAAAGAATGGTGGTGATTGGTGGTGGAGTTATTGGATTAGAATTAGGATCAGTCTATGCACGTTTGGGTACAGAAGTGGAAGTGATTGAATACATGGACAGCATTCTTGCAGGGATGGATAAGGATTGTGGGAAAGAGCTACGCCGAGCTATGAAAAAACTAGGCGTCAAATTCCATCTGAAGCATATGGTTACGACCGTAAAAGCTACGACCAAATCTGTTACAGTAAATTATAAAAAAAGAGATACAGAAGACGAACTTTCTATCAAAGCGGATTATTGTTTGATTGCGATAGGTCGAAGAGCTTATACGGATAATCTTGGTTTAGAAAATGTGGGCATCAAAACAGATGACAAAGGAAGGATAGAAGTCAATGATCATTTAGAAACCAATGTGCCCGGTGTCTATGCTATCGGTGATGTTATCAAAGGGGCGATGCTTGCGCATAAAGCAGAAGAGGAAGGTGTTTTTGTTGCTGAAACTATGGCAGGAGAAAAACCACATATTGATTATAATCTAATTCCTGGCGTAGTATACACTTGGCCTGAGGTTGCGAGTGTTGGCAAAACCGAGCAGCAAGTTAAAGATGCTGGTATAGAATATAAAGTTGGGAAATTTCCATTCAAAGCTTTGGGACGGGCAAGAGCAAGTACGGATATTGAAGGGATGGTAAAAATTATAGCTGATAAAAATACAGACGAAGTCTTAGGAGTACATATGGTAGGTGCAAGAGTAGCAGATATTATTGCCGAGGCCGTTACCGCAATGGAATTCCGTGCTTCTGCTGAAGATATTTCCAGAATGAGTCATGCGCATCCAACCTTTACAGAAGCTGTTAAAGAAGCGGCACTTGACGCTACTGGAAAAAGAGCACTGCATGTGTAAATAGTGCTCTTCATCTACCATTATCTAAAACTACAATGAACTTTTTCGAATAGCGCTTTTAATTCAAAAGCGCTTAATCTTTCAAACTATACGAATACTCGTAGCCTTTATTCGTATAGTCATCTTCCACGTTTTTCAATGTTGAACTAATCTATCTTGCTGGTGAATTTAATCACTAAAAATATAGATTATGAAACTTCAGACTTTTTTATTTACAATTTCTTTATGCTGTGCTCAATTTTTATTCGCTCAGCAAAATGACCTTTCTAATAATAACGCACCCTATTTTCAAGTGAACACAGAAGGTATAGGTGTGAGTGACTTTCCTTTATTGTCTACCACTGCTGATGTCAATATTACCGGACCCATCGCTAGCGTAACCGTAACTCAAACATATCAAAATAACGGAACGGTTCCTATTGAAGCGATTTATGTTTTTCCAGCTTCTACAAGAGCAGCTGTTTATGAAATGTCGATGTATGTTGGGGATCGAGTTATCAAAGCAGAAATTCAAGAGAAAAATCAAGCGAAGCAAACGTATGAGAAAGCAAAAGCTGAAGGAAAACGCGCAAGCCTGTTAGAACAATCAAGACCTAATGTTTTTCAAATGAGTGTTGGGAATATTTTGCCAGATGATATTATAAAAGTCGAATTAAAATATAATGAATTCCTGATCCCAGAAAACAAGGTTTATAGTTTTGTTTATCCAACAGTTGTAGGACCTAAGTTTGTAGACAGCAAACACTTAAGTGCCGAAGATGCTAAAGTGGTCAATATGCCGTATTCAAAAGAAAAAATTGATCCTACTTATGATTTTGATATAACGATTGATTTAAATGGTGGAGAAGGAATGGTTTTAAATACCTCGGTCTCTCCTTCTCACAAAGTAAATGTGGATCGAAATGGACCAGGAGTACTCTGTGCAAAATTAGATGCTTCCGAAAAGAAAGCAGGGAATAAAGATTTTATTTTTAATTACAGCTTTGCCGGAGATAAAATATCCAATGGAACCTTTCTATACAAACATCAAGGAGAGAATTTTTTCCTAACTATGATTGAACCTCCCGCGAGAGTTATTGATAATGAAATCCCCGCTCGCGAATATATTTTTGTTGTTGATATCTCCGGTTCTATGCGCGGGTTTCCAATCAATATTTCAAAAGCATTAATGAAAGACCTGGTGAGTAAGCTTAGACCAATTGATAAATTTAATGTACTTCAGTTTGCTGGAGGCTCAAGATTGTTTGCTGAAAAATCTGTCGTCGCTAATGAGAAAAATTTAGGTGAAGCATTTAATTTTATTGATAAAATGAGAGGTAGCGGTGGTACTCAAATACTAAATGCTTTAAAACGAGCATTGGCACTCCCCTCAGATGAGGTTGTAAACTCAAGATCAATAGTTGTTGTCACGGATGGTTATGTGCATGTGGAAAGAGAAGCCTTTGACCTTATCTCAAAGAATTTAAATAAGAGTAATCTTTTTGCTTTTGGTATTGGAAAAAGTGTCAATCGTCATTTGATTGAAGGGATGGCGCACGTTGGACAAGGAGAAGCTTTTGTTATTACAGATAAAGCTGAAGCGCCTAAACAGGCCAAGAAATTCAGAAAATATATTGAACATCCTTTATTGACGAATATTGATATCAGTTTTGAAAACTTAGAAGTTTATGATGTGATCCCAGAGACCGTACCTGATCTTTTAGCAGAACGACCTTTGTATATTTTTGGAAAATATAAAGGAACGCCTAAAGGACAGATTAAAATAAAAGCGGCTCAGGGAAATCGAAAATTTAATAAAACGATTCAGATTAAGCCTTCGATGGAAAAAGCCAGTAATAGTCCGATCCGATACCTATGGGCAAGAGAGAAAATTAGATTCTTAGACGATCTAAATAATCTTTCTCAAACGGAAGCATCGGTCAAAGAAGTAACAGACTTGGGTTTGAAATATAATCTGCTCACAAAATATACTTCCTTTGTTGCTGTCGAAGAAGATAAGGTTTTAGCAAATGGCCAAAATACAAAAACAGTAAAGCAAGTATTGCCATTACCAGCAGGTGTTAGTAACCATGCCATTGGTTTTGAAATGAAAATAGATGGAATAGTTGAACTTGGTAAAGAAGAAGAGGAAGCCCGTGATTTGCATGTATATGTAAGCGGCCAAGAGAATAATACTTTTCAAAAAGAGCTAAAAGAAAAATTGTCTCATTCGGTTATTTTTACTGCTAAAGAGCAATCCTTTTTAAATGGGAATACTTTGGTCGTAAGATATAATGCGAAATTAAATACTTGGGAAGTAAAAGACAATTCAGGTAGAATTTCAAAAGCCTTCATCAAGCAGTTCAAAGCTTTCTTACAGGAAAATTTAAAAGACAAGAATAAATCTTTCACGATTAAAATTAGCATGTTATGGGTTTAGTCAAAAAAGTATTGATTACTGTTTTATGTGTTGGCTTGTTGCTCGCTGGGTTTTTATTTTCTAAAATAACCTTTGAATCAGAAGCTCAGGAGCCCCTTTTTGAAGAAGTGATTCCGGCACGAAAAACAATCACTTTTTTAATGGGAGCGGATAAACAAGGCTATCAATATTTTAAATTAGCTGAGGCTCATTTTCTTTTTGATGAAAAAGAAAAAACGGATGTCATGGTGAAGACCTGTCGGTCATTAGAAGACGTGATTATGTTTTTGAACAATAGCTCAGAACCAATGCCCTGGAGTACCATTCACGTGGTACTTCATGGAAATCCTTATAGTGGTCTTTCCTTGCCAATTGTCAATGAAGGCCCACGAGCGAGTCCTAAGAAACTTTTGAAAGCAAGTATTGAAAATCCGCTTCCTGCCTTAAACGGGAAGACGGTGGACTCATTGACGAAAATAAATTTTTGGGCTTGTGGAATTGGGAAAAATCCTTTTATTAATATTGCATTAGAACAATTTTTCGAATTGCCAAATGGCAAGACGCCGGATATTTATACCTCTCCGCATTTTGTGGTGTTTAAAGATTTAGAAAATGGTACAGCGCCAAAGCGTATAAAAGCAAATTATTGGCCATACGTTTTTAAAAGAGGATACCGACCAGGAGATCATGAAATTGCGCAAGCATTAAAAGAACAATTTCCGGATGCTGAAGTGAATTGGAAAAACGCTGTTAATAAAGAATCGCCACTTGAAAATAAGGAGTTTCAAAACAGTTTTCATATTCCGGTATCTTGGACCGTTATTTTTCCAACTAAAAAAAGTCGTCCTTCTGTTAAGACAAAAAAAGAAAAAATGAATTGGGTGAAATCCCAAAAAGAATTGATGACTCAAATAGAAGAGAGTAATATTCCGATTGATAAATTTACCTGGACCGTGAATAAAATTATTCATACCAAAGCAAATGGAGAGAAGGTTCCAGCTATTAAAGCAATAGGAATGGCCACCGTTTTATGCGT
>CAYXQH010000052.1:0-16893 GCA_964467425.1 uncultured Saprospiraceae bacterium | reverse complement strand
CCTTCGCTCCCAATCGAGACTAAATGGTTAGCATCCAACTGTTTAATCAAAGCTGCTGTGGTTCGAATCCATTTACGGTAGCGACGTTTCTTAAACATCCCACGCGGTTCATTCGCCAATTGCCAGGACATGATCGTTGGATCATTTTTATAAGACGTTCCTGTATAGCTATTAGTTCTGTTGACTATTTTTCGAATATGATTCCAATAAAGTTCTTTCGCTTTTTCCAGCTTATAAAACTTTGAAGTATACAAGCTATATTTTACCCAGCCTCCATCAACAGGATGATGGTAAGGAATCGATTTGTTGGTTACCCAATTTACATATTGCGCCATTCCTCCTGACCAGGCCCAAAAATTATTGAGACAAACTACAGCATGTAAATCTCGTTTCCCCATCTCCGCTAAAAGAAAATCCAAACCATCTAATAAATCTTCATTGTAAATACCTGGTCCCGTTTGAAGCGCAGGCTTCATCCGCCAGGGTTCTGTGTCTGGTCCTTCACTTCCAGCCATAATGCGAAGGTTATTCAAGCCCATTTCCTGAAATTGATCTAACTCCTGTAGTAGTCGTTCGCGATTACCGCCTTCTCCTTTGGAAGCTAAATTTATTCCATACCAAAAGTTGGTACCTAGAAAATAATAAGGCTTGCCATTCTTTTCAAAATGAGTATCATTGACTTGAATAAAATTTTGGGACATGAGTGGAATAGAAAAAGATAGGAAGACGAATATTAAAAAAAGTATCCGGAAAAGCATTTGATCTATCTATGGAATGTAGTTATGTAGGCTATATAGTTAATTTTTCTTTTAACCATATAGCCTACATAACGATATAACTATATTATTTTTGAATAACCAAGCGTTGAACACCAACAACCCCTTGATCTGTCACCACGGAAAGAAAATAAATCCCTCCTGATAAGTCATTGAAATTCAAATCTTTACTCAAGAAATTTATTGTTCCTAATCGTTCTTGATGTAAAACCTGACCAAGCGTATTAAACAATAATAGTTGGGCATTTTTTGTTTCCGCAAATTCAAGAGAAAGGTTAAACTGACCATTCGATGGGTTTGGAATAACTTTAAAAACTTCTAAAGGTGTAATTTCCTCTGCACCTACTAAACTTGTTACATGAATTGGCTTTTCAATAAACATACTACATCCATCCGCATCTGTCACTTCTAAGAAAATTATATAATCTCCCATTGCTGTATAAGAATAATCCTCTGTCGCTCCTGAAAGTGTAACTCCAGATTCAGGTATCCAAGTATAGGATTGTGGCGTAATATCAACAATAGCTTCCATTGTAAATACTTCATTGATATCTACTGTATCCGCAGACAATTGTGCATCAAGTGTAAACGGCACATCCGTAATAGTAACAGTCTCTTCAAACGTTGAAGATCCGACTGCGTTACTCACTTCCAGATTGACCATATAAGTTCCAGCAGCTTGATAGTTATAGGTTATGAACGGATCAGAACTGCTTGCTGTATTGCCATCACCAAAATCCCAATTATAATCATAACCACCTTCAGGCATTGCTTCAAAAGTAACTTCATTCAGACAATTAGCATCTTCAGAAAAAGTAAACGCTACATCCGTTGGTGGTAAAATATTTTCACCACATGAGTACAGAATATCAAATCCATTGAAGGTTAAAAAAGCATCTGATTTAAAGTGGAGGGTAACTGCACTACCCGGCGACTCTATAGTAAAACCGGCTCCTAATCCACCTGTCAGGGTAAAAAAGATCGGTGCCAATGTATCTAATCCATCATGAAGATAAAGTCGATCAGCATTTGGTTGCAACTGAAATTCATTAAATACCAGAGTAACGAAATCGGCGCCAGTTGGAGCGATAGTAATTACGTAATCAGAGTTATTATTATAATCCTCTGTAGGTCCGCCCTGATCATAAACCACCCCATTACAATTATCAATAAATGAATAACCTGTATCCTCTATCGTCAGGGAATCACAGAAACTAATCACAATTTGTTGCTCCTGGACTATTGAATCACAACCAAGCGCATTACAAACCACCAGCGACACATCATAGACACCTTCCTCTGTATATTGATAGGTTGGTATCGTATCTGAAGACATACCTCCATCTCCAAAAGTCCAAAGCCAAGTATTTGGACTATTTAAAGTGGCATCATTAAATTGGTAGAGTCCATCACAAAGATCTAATGCTTCAATATTATAATTGGCCTGTGGAAATGGAAGGACAATCATTTTCACTAAAACCCCTGTATTAAATTGGCTCGTATCTCCACTTTCCATTGGAGCAAAATAATAAAAAGTATCTGCCACTAAATCTGTAGCATCAAACTGAAAATTAATTTCAGAACTACCTCCTGCGGGAATAACACTAGATTGAGTTGGCAGGTTTAGCCAGGGAACTGCACTTTCTGCAAAATTATAATATAAATCTCCACCTCCTGTATTTAGAAGTTCAAGAGAAGTATTGAGCTGATCACCAGCATTAAGTGTTACACAAATAGAGTCCGGAGTAAAATTTAAAATTCCTGATTGTCCGACAGTGACCATTAAATTTGTAGAATCAGTGCCTTCGCAATTATTAAGAATCTGTTTTATAGTATACGTTCCCGGTTCGGTATATTGATGAGAAGGAGCTTCTTCTGATGACGTTGTTCCATCTCCGAAATCCCAGAAATATAAGCCAGAAAAAGAACTAGTAGTTGCCATTACCTGAACAGGCTCATTCAATGCTGGAGTTAATGTATTTACTACAAAATCTGCTACCGGAGCTTCGACCGATTCTGTTGTAGAATAGGAGATCACAAAACCAGGTCTGACATTTTCATCATCATTGGTATCAAACTCTAAAGCCATTGATCCTCCTGAAGATTGAAGGGTTAGCCCGGAAGGAATATTATTTCCAGAATACTGGGCTAAAACGGGAGCATCCGTATCTGGTCCATCATGTATTCTCAACACATCACCACCCCTGGTTGAAAATTCTGAAAAGGTTAAAACCAAAGGTTCTGTTGTTGGAGGGTTAATCACCGTTATAACATTCGCAACTTCAGGATAATCCTGTGTACCTCCTGGATCGAGAATAGTTCCTGAGCATGCAGTTAGCGTATCTATACCCGAAACGGACATAGGAAATGCAGTACATATAGGATCCGTACTATCTATGATAATATGTTCTGTTTTGGTAAGTGTTTCCATCGTCCCATCACACTTTGTAATCGTAAGACTAACATCATAAGAACCAGTAGCTGAATACGTATGGCTCGGTGCTAAATCTGTACTTGTGGTATTATCACCAAAATTCCATTCCAGTGATTCGTAGTTAGTACTGCTATTTGAAAATTGAACCACCGCTGGAGTTTCACAAAAGATTCTTTGCGATGAAAATTCTAATACAGAACCATTGCTAATCGGGCTACCAATTCCTACCGCATGCCAAGCATTTACAGTAGAAAAATATTCTTGAGAACAAGCTCCAAAGATTTCTTGTGCACTGATAGAACCATATTCAGCAGCATCTGCATATACAGACCCAGCAGTTAGATAAGTAGTTAAATTACGATACGCAATAGCGATCGCTTTTTCCCAACCAATACCTACGACTTCAAACGCTTCTCCATTTTCATTGACTCCGGTTCCTCCTTCTGATAACAAATAAAACCAATGGTTTTGTACGCCACTATTTATATGAACACCACCATTATCTCCTGCTCCAAAAAGCCAGCTATCACCTTGGTAATTTTTAGGATCACCATATGCTTGTGGATCTATAGCACTTCGAATACCATTACCATTAGAGGTCGCTTCTTCACCCATTATCCAATTCGCATCATCAGGTCTAGCATAGAAATCGGTTGCTAAACCAAATATATCGCTAAACGATTCGTTTAATGCGCCTGGTTCATAAGCATAGATCAACCCAGCAGAAAAGCCAGTTAAACCATGCGTAAATTCATGCGCTACAATATCCAAAGTTACTAGAGGAAGATCCAAGGTTCCGCCTCCACCATCACCATAATAAGAAGCACTACCTGTCCAAAAAGCGTTGGCTAAATTTTCTCCATGATGGACTAAACAAATCAATTCAAACCCTTCTTCATTAATACTATTTCTATTGAAAAAAGAGTCTAAAAAGAGATAATATTGCTCCGCACCAAAGTGTGCATCTAAGGCATAACGATCCTCTAGACCAACATCAAATCCCCATTCAGAATCTTCATGAACAAAATCGACCGCATTATTAAGGGCTTGATTCGTATTCGTATTATTTTCTGAATTAAAGGTATAGATTCCATTTCCGTAGGTATTCTGTCGTAAAACAAATTCTCCATTGTCTAATTCCTTTGTGATAATTTGCCGATTACCACTAAGTCGCGTAGACGCTTCACTTGGTGTATCCATCTCGCAAATTTGATTATTTTCTGCAATGACTTCTCCTGTCTGCACATCCATATAAAGCCAACTCCGATGGTGATGGTCGCCATGTATCGCATAAAAATCCATTTCATAAGCGAGCTCAAATTCACCATCTTCAAAGTTTAGACCTTTAGGTACCCAAGCTAACCTCGGTTCTGGATATTCTGAAAATGTTTTATTTATACCTGCACCATAAGAATGCTCCCAACCAAATGTCGCTCCTGGATGCCGTTCAATGGCCATTTCAATCGCGCGCTCAGGAGTGTAGGCTGCTACCTCATTATTTCTTTCAAATTTAAACAACTCTCCATTCATGGACTTTACAATTCCATTTTGAGTATGGAAAATATAAATTCCAGAAACCACAGGTATTCCATTAATTAACTGTTGATATCGGTGATGTGTCATTCCCAATTGACCCGTTGTTCTTTTGAGAAACTGAAAAGCAACACGATCTCCAAGATTAGCATATTTGGTTAATCCATGAATAGCTTCATCAATTGTCAAGTTTCGATTAGTGTTTAATTCGATATACTTTGGCAATTTCGTTTTTTCATCCAATCGAACTTTAGTAGCTCCAGGGAAAATATTCGCTGCATCAAAACCCGTATATATTTGAGCGGATATTGAAACGGAAACAAATAAAGTCAATAAGAGTAGTGTAAATTTTTGGTACATTAAATATTTTTTTTGGACAGTTTTGAAAAAATTTTAAATGAATAAAACTGCTTGTTCTCAATTTAAATTTTAAGCGCTAACAAGATACAAAAGTGCTCGGTTTTAAAAGATTTATATATAAATATTGTGGATTAAATGTCGTGAAAGATTAAAAAACTCGAAATAAGCTTAGTTTGGGATTCTATGTATTGAGTAAATGAGGCTATTTTGAAGGTTAAAAATTTGACATTTTTTGATTTTTCTTTATATTTGAATGCGATTTATCTCTCGCCTTTTTTGTTTACTCTAAATTCTTAACAAATGAAAAAGGCTTTAATTCTTATCTCTTTTCTATTTTCAATCAGTCAACTAAGTGCTCAACAATTAATGCTGGAAGTCTATTCTGGTGTCAATGCAACAGCATATGATCCTCCTCAGTATGATGCTACACAATGGCATGTACCTATTGGTGTTCGAATTGCCGGAGGGCATGAACATGTTCAAGCAGGAATTGAATATCGAAAAAACATTACCCACCCAGCATTTGATACGGAGGTATTACGTGAAGAATTTGATGAAACCTATAAGGGTTTATTTCTTAGAGGAAACTTCTCTTCTCTTCCGGCCTATCGTTTTGGTTTAGTTTTAAAAGCTGGAGCTGGTTATTATGAAGCTACTCAAAACCGCTACGCTTTACCTGCCGAATCATTGAGTGAAAGTTTGGAATTCGAACGAGCGGTTGGTTATAATGCGGGAATTGGTGTATCCTCTCCGATTTACACTTTACTACATTGGGAAATAGGTTATCAATTTAATTATGTTGATCGTCCGGAAATAGCCGGGTTTTCATCTGCATACAAAGCTTCTTACCATTCCTTTCAAATGGGGTTAAGTTTAAACCTTGTCTTTGGAAATACTGCTAAAAAGTGTAGGCGAGTAATTGGAGGAAATCGAAGCAAAAGAGGTTGGTAAGCGCCAAACCAACATTGCTTAAATAAAAAAAGCAGCGATTCATGAATCGCTGCTAACCTTGGGATGAAGATGTTGGTCTGCACCTCAAGGGGTTATTGGGGAAATGAAATTTCCGGGTTAGTTCTTATTCAAATTCTATAACGAAAGGGAGTCTTGCCTGTACCTCTCCTTGCATATTTTTGATTTCTTTTAAATGCTTATAATGCGGAACGATTTCATTTAATTCCGCTTCGATTACTGATTTCACTTTATCCCCTCCTTGTCCGGTAAACTGTTCAATCATTTGCTGCATTGGCTCTTTAATCAATGGATATTTACTCGTCCTGTAACTATCAAGTCCTGCAAGATCAGCCGCTGCTTTTACTGCACGATCCAAACCACCCAATTCATCTACCAAACCAATCTCTTTTGCTTTCGCGCCAGGCCATACTCTACCTTGTGCAACCGCATGCACTTCATCTCTAGACATTTTTCGACCATCCGATACACGTGCTAAAAAGGTTTCATAGATTTCATCTGTAGATTCTTGAAGGATTGCTCCTTCAGCAGGAGATATATTTTTGAAAGGTGTCAAACCAATTGCATATTTCCCTGTGGTAAGCGTATCGAAAGTAACTCCAACTTTTTCTCTTAGCATATCCTCCATACTAGGAATCATACTAAATACTCCAATCGAACCTGTAATGGTATTAGGCTCTGCAAAAATCGAATCGGCAGCACAAGCAATATAGTAACCACCAGATGCTGCGACATTACCCATAGATGCAACAAAAGGTTTACCTTCTTCTTGCAGTAATTTAATTTCCCGCCACATAATATCTGAGGCAAGAGCAGATCCTCCAGGAGAATTTACACGAAGTACGACTGCTTTTACTTTGTCATTGTTTCTAAGTTTCCTAAAAATTTTGACATACTTGTCTCCCCCGATACTTCCAGCTTCTCCTTCTCCCATATCAATAACGCCTTCTGCATAAACGACTGCAATTTTATCTTTTATTTTGAAGTCCGTAGTTGACTTCATTCCTTTATTATATTCAGCAAGTCCGATTTGATTAATCTTATCATCTTTTTCGATCCCTAATTGATCCTGTAATTCACTAAGTGCTTCATCCTCATATCCAATAGCATCAACCATTTTATAATTCAAAGCATCTTCTGCATTTCTTAATAAATAGTTATTCGCCAACTTTCGTAGTTCAGTAGTTGAGATATTTCTAGCATAAGAAATATCCTCTAAGTAAAGGCGATACATGCTTTCCACATATTCGCGAGTCTGAAGTCTGTTCTGTTCACTCATTTTATCTAAACGATAAGGCTCTGTTGCACTCTTGAAATCACCTGCATAGTAGACTTGCATTTTAATATCCAGATTATCCAGCATTTCTTTATAAAAAGGAATTTGAGCTCCGAATCCTCGGAAATCAACTCCACCTAATGGGTTTACAAAAATCTTATCTGAAATGGAAGCTAGATAATAGGACCCTTGTGAGTAATACTCCGAATAGGAAACGATAAATTTATCATTTGCTTTAAAATCTTCTAAAGCACTTCTCAAAGTGGCTGCTGTTGCTCTCCCCATAGATATACCGTCCATATCCAGATAAATACCTTTGACTTTATCATCTTCTTTTGCTCTTTCTATCGTTTCAACAATATCATGTAAACCTAATTTTTTAGCAGTATCAAAACTGTATGGATCAATAGGAACATTATTCGTACGCTCAGGAACAGCATCTGCCAATTTTAGTTTTAAAACAGTGTTCGCTTTTACTTTTGTTGGTTTGTCTGCGCTACTTGCTAGTTTGCCGATCATCACGGTGCCAATTCCAAATACCAAACCAGAGGCTAAAACAACGCCCAGGCAAGAAGCCAAAACATTTTTAATAAAATTACCCATATATCTTTTTTTTATTAATTAGTTGATTCGCAAAAATATAAGTATAAATTTAATACTCCAATGATAGAATACCTTTTATTTTAGATGAAATTCTTCTATTGATAGATAATCTTTGGTATTTCTACAGGAAATGAAATGATTGTTATTTGACAATGCTTAATTTTCTAGGGGGAAATTGATGATTTTCTAGTAAAAAAATGACTATCTTGTAGTGTCCTTTTGTGCAAATATTTGAGTAACTTCCCTTTAGATTTATTTAATTTTTTATCTATGTTAACCATGAAGAACCGATCTTCTACTATTTTTTTATTGAAGTTTTTTATTGGAATACTCATTTGTTCCTTTTCTACAAAGACTTTTGCCCAAATTGAGGTAGAACCAACAGGTGCCCTTTTCTCTCCTGAAAGCCTGGTTACCAACGTTTTCCTTGGTGAAGGAGTAGAAGTTACCAATTTGAGTTATGATGGTTCTGAACAGGCTGTCGGGTATTTTACAAATGGAATTGACGATATAGGAATAGATCGAGGAATTATCATGTCCTCTGGCTTAGCGACTACTGCAGCAACTGCTAACACTGCTGGTGGGACTACCGGAAACACAACTGGACCTGGAACAGATGTAAATCTTGATCCAATTGCTTCTGGAGGTTTGAATGATATTTCCAGATATGAGATTTCCTTTATTCCAACTAGTGATACTTTACAATTTAAATATGTTTTTGCATCAGAAGAATATCCGGAATGGGCATGTTCTCCTTTTAACGATGCATTTGGTTTCTTTTTAACCGGACCAAATCCGGCAGGAGGAATGTATAATGGTGAGAATATCGCATTGACTCCCGATCCTGCCGACCCTACAGGACAAACTTTTACCGTTAATCCTGTAACGATCAATAATGTAAACAATCAAGGTTTGAATCCCGGAGCTGGATGTGATTTTGATTATGGTGTTTACTATAATGATAATACGGGAAGTATGACTTTGACCTATGATGCTTATCTCGATATTTTTATAGCACAAGCGATTGTCGTTCCTTGTCAGGAATATACCATCAAATTAGCTGTAGCGGATGTTGGTGATGGCAACTTTGATACTAGTGTATTTTTAGAAGCTAAAAGTTTTGGAACCGGTGCTTTAGAAGTAGAATTTGCTTCTATCAGTTTAGATGGAACGATTACAGAAGATTGTGCACAGGCAACACTTACATTCGAACTACCAAATGAAGTGGAGGCAGATTTTCCAATAGACTATACTATTATTGGTACTGCTGAAAACGGTGTAGATTATCAGGAAATTCCTTTAGACTTAACTATTGCTCAAGGTGACAGTTCTGTTTCTATTGATGTCATTGCCTGGGAGGATGGAATCCCGGAAGCAATTGAGTCAATAGGCATTGATGTTCAACGTGACCCTTGTAATCGAGATACTTTTTGGTTATTTATTCGTGACAATGAATTGATCCCTCCAGAATTAGGTCCGGATACAACTATATGTAATGGAGATTCGGTACAATTAGATGGTACCTTACCAATCGTTCTACCTGATCCTCCAACTTTCATAAATAGTACGGACCTGCCTATTGTTACGCTTTCAAACAATAATCCACCACCACCAGGCACGCTACCCACACAGTCTGAAATTCAAGTGTTTGGTGTTCAACCGGTCACCTTGCAGGATGGGGTTATAAAACGAATATGTGTCGAAGTCGATCATAATTGGATATCCGATGTTGATGTCTTTCTCGTCGCACCAAATGGCCAGTTCATTGAGTTGACTACCGACAATGGTGGTTCAGGTAATGACTATTCGGTCGCTTGCTTTACTCCATTGGCCACAGACACCATTGATTTTGGTTCTCAAGCACCACCTTCTGCTGCACCTTTTAATCAAGACTGGCAACCTGAGGGAAAGTGGGAGGACCTTTGGACCGTTCAAGATCCTTTAACCAATGGTACATGGACCTTACAAATAAAAGATGATCAAACGGGTTTTGATGGAACACTACTCGAATGGTCCATCTGTTTCAATCCAGTATACCAATTATTTTACGAATGGACACCTAGCGATGGTTTAAGTTGTACAGATTGTCCAGACCCAGTTGCAAGTCCAGACACTACGACAACTTATTACCTCACAGCATATGACACTTATGGATGTGAAGTTTATGATACCATTACAATTAATGTTTTAGATCAGTTGGAAGCACCAGATGTTACTTGTGGAAATATTACTGATAACAGTATTGAGTTTTGTTGGGATGCGATTGGAGGAGCAACCGATTATGAAATAAACATTGACGGCATGGGCTGGATACAAACAGGCAATGACTTATGTTATAATGTAACCGGACTCACGTTGGAAGATACGGTAACCGTGCAAGTAGCCGGAATTAGTGATTGTAGTGGGATGATAGATACCATAACTTGTTGGACCCCTTCCTGTACGCCTCCTGGAGGTAGTATCATTGCTCAAGTAGACGCAGATTGTTTCGGCGCAAGCACAGGTTCCGCAACGATAGAAGCTATGGGAGTCAATCCGCCTTTTGAATATTTGATTATGGGCGTCGACACCAATAGTACAGGTATTTTTGATAACCTCCCAGCAGGCAATTACAGTGTTTTGATTTTAGATAATGTAAATTGTCCGCAAAGTGTTGCCCTTACGATAAATGAGCCTCCAGAAATTACAACATCAGAAGTCCTCATCACCAATGCCGCTTGTAATGGTGGAGACGATGGAAGTGTTACCGTTGCAGTTAGCGGAGGAACAGGACCTTACTCTTTCAATTGGAGTGATACTCAAATAGATTCTATTGCCAGTAATTTGGTCGTTGGAGAATATTATGTCACTGTTGAAGATGCACTTGGCTGCTCGACTATTGATACTGTAAATGTTACGCAGCCTCCAGTTATGGCTTTAACTACAGACGCTGATTCTGTAAGCTGTAATGCTGCTGCAGATGGAACAGCTAGTGTCATGGTAAGTGGCGGAGTTGGACCATACACTTTTCTGTGGGATGCTAATGCTACCAATCAGGATACACCGACCGCAGTGGGTTTAGATGGTGGAACATATTCTGTCACAGTTACTGATCAAAATAATTGTTCTGAAGAAATCACCGTCGAAGTTGTAGAAAATGCTGCTCTTGACTTAATGATATCCGGAACAGATATTTCTTGTTTTAATGGCGATGATGGGACCGCAACGGTCGTTGCATCCGGAGGAACAGGGGATTACACTTATGAATGGACTAACATGGAAACTACAGCTAGCGCATCTGGGCTAAGCGAAGGTATTTCATCTGTTATTGTTACCGACAGCGATGGTTGTTTTACAACTATAAGTATTACACTTGATCAACCAGTAGAACTTACAGGATCATTGCAAACGACCGACGCCTTCTGTAATGGAAGTGATGACGGAGTCATATCGGTTATTCCAAATGGAGGAACACTCCCCTATACGTACGAATGGTCAGACAATGCTACCATTGTTGATTCCTTACGAGAAGACCTCCTTGCCGGAGCGTATTCCATCACTGTAACTGATGGCAACAATTGTACAGAAGTCCTGAATGCAGATATTATGGAACCTACAGGAATGGATTTATCTTTTGTAGAAACAGATGCACTTTGTAATGGAGATAGCAATGGTTCTGCTTCTGTAAATCCAACCGGAGGAACTGGACCTTATACATTCCAATGGGATGCAAATGCAAATAATCAAATTGATCAATTAGCTGATGACCTTGGAGCAGGTACTTATTTTGTTACAGTAACGGATGACAATGGCTGCACCAGCGTTTCTAGTATAGATATTGATGAACCAGCGGTTCTCAGTCTTTCTAATACAAATGTAGATGTTTTGTGCTTTGGTAATAGCACAGGATCAATTGATTTAGATGTGATCGGTGGAACATCACCCTATACAATTGCCTGGACCGGACCAAGTAGTTTCAGTTCAGCGTCTGAAGATATATCAAGTCTTTTTTCTGGAAACTATGATGTTCTAGTTACCGATGCAAATAATTGTACCGCAAGTTTGTCACTCACTGTAGACCAACCTGCAACTGGAATCATGAGTACCATTTCTTCACCAGATAGTATTTGCTTTGCCGAAGGTACAGGAGCTGTTGATGTTAGCGTTGGAGGTGGAACAGGGCCATTTACCTATCTATGGAATACTGGAGATGTAAGCTCTTCTGTTTCTAATCTTGACGGAGGAATGTATATTGTCACTATTACTGACAATGGGAGTTGTACTTTCATTGATACCACTTTTGTAGTAGAGCAAGAAGAAATAACTGTTTCTCTTTCGCAAACAGGAACACTCTGTCATGATGGATCAGATGGAACAGCAACGATTGAATCTATTGCTATTGGCAATACGAATATGCCAGTGTCTGATTTCAATCTATCGTGGAGTGCAGCAAGTCAGTCGACAACAACTGCTGATAATTTAACAGGAGGACAAACCTATACAGTGACGGTAACGAATACACAAGGATGTTCAGCCACTCAATCTATCACGATTGGTAACCCTGCAGAAATTGGATCTAGAATCGATGTAATCACTAACACCTCTTGTTATGGAGGAGCTGATGGTAATATCACTGCTGCTGGTGAAGGTGGTGTAGCTCCTTACACTTATCAATGGGATACGAATGCAAACAGCCAATTAACAGCAACCGCTTCGGATTTAGGAAAAGGAGATTACTGGGTAACGATAACAGATAGCAATGGTTGTTTTACCGTCATTATGGGATCCGTTGATCAACCTGCACAATTAGAAGTAGATTTTAGCACTAATGGAACAGACTGTTTTGGTGAAGCTTCTGGTAGTGCCAGAGCGACCGTTATTGGAGGAACGCCTGGTTATTCTTATGAATGGTCTAATGGTGGCACGAATGCTGAAATTGATTCCATCACAGGTGGGAATTATGCGCTGACAATTACTGATAATAATGGTTGTACAATATTTGACATTACCACCGTTACGCAACCTGATGAATTAGAGGCGCAAATAGACAGAACGGATATCACTTGTAATGGAGGAAGAGATGGTGAGCTTGTTTTCTTTCCAGAAGGTGGAACCGCTCCTTATTTGTACAGCATTGATGGTGTAAATTATAATGGTTCAAATATTCAAATTGGATTAACTGCCGGTACCTATCCTGCATATGTAACGGATGTAAAAGGGTGTGAAATATATCTTGGTGAATTTACAATTAATGAACCTAATCCAATCAGTGCTGACTTAGGAGAGCCTATACTTATCCAATACGGTGATTCTGTAGCATTGGACCCTACCGTTCTTGGCGGCTTTGGTAATTTATCCTTCAGCTATAATGCGGAAGACAGTATTTCTTTAAGTTGTTTGAATTGCCCAAATCCTTTTGCATCTCCTGAATATACGACTACTTACGAAATGGTTGTTATTGATGAAAACGGTTGTGTTGCTGAAGCTTTAGTGATGGTAGTCGTCGAAAAAGATCGCCCGGTTTATGTGCCAACAGGTTTCACGCCTAATGGAGACGGGCAAAATGACTTCCTTAGAATTCATGGAAATCAAATTGAAAAAATCCTTACCTTCCGAGTATATGATCGATGGGGAGAAATGGTATTCGAAGACTTAGAATATGATTATGATCCTACAGATGAATTGAAAGGTTGGGATGGAAAATTCAGAGAAGAAGACATGAACCCAGGCGTATTTGTTTGGTTCGTTCAGGTACAATACGTTGATGGAACCATCGCAGACTTTAAAGGAAACACAACTTTGGTTCGATAAACCTTCCAAATGACAGAGGAAATTCAATATAGGATTTCCTCTGTTTAATATCCTTTCTTACTTATTTTTCATTTTTTTAAACATTTTCAGAGATTTAATGTTGCAACATTAAATGTAACTGTATATATTTGTACTCGTCATGAAATTAGAAGAAGAAATTCAACAAAAGTCTTTTAAGGATGAACATCAGAAAGCTGGTATTAACCTGCTATTTACGGCTTCATGGATTTCAAAAGTTAATGCAGAATCATTAAAGCCATTTAATATTTCTATTCAGCAATTTAATATTTTACGAATTTTAAGAGGCTTAGGAAGTCAGCCAGCATCTGTAAAACTATTGACAGAGCGAATGATTGATAAAATGTCCAATGCTTCTCGCCTGGTTGAAAAATTAAAAACAAAAGGCTTAGTTGAACGAATAGCTTGCCCAAAGGATCGACGACAGGTAGACATTCATATTACAAAGAAAGGCTTAAAATTATTAGAACAATCTTCTGAAAACCTGGAATTTAATCTAAAGCAAAAATTTAGCTCTTTAACTAAAAATGAAGCGACTCTTTTAAATAATTTACTCGATAAGTTAAGAAGTTGATATTTTTTTGTTAAAATAGATGTATATACATTTATTGTGTGAACTTTTATTTTCCTTTGCTGTTAAATTCGAGACTTCAGTGCTGCAAACACTTACACGTTTAATTTTCTAAAATAAAAATAATACTAAAATGAAAAAATTTGGATTCGTACTTTCTTTATTTGCCCTTATAGGCTTATCATTTACAACAGCTTTCGAAACCCATCCGATAGATACCTCTGCTAGCCAGGTGCTTTGGAAAGGATATAAAGTAACTGGAGAACATGCAGGAACGATAAATATAAAAGATGGCAATCTTCAAATGGAAGACGGTGTATTGAAAGGTGGTGCATTCACTATTGACATGACGACACTTGCGGTAACGGATCTTAAAGGTGGAGGCGCTAAAAAATTAGAAGGCCACCTTAAATCTCCAGACTTTTTTGGTGTGGAAAATTTCCCAATTGCTACGTTCAAAATTACTAAGGTAATATCTAGAGGGACTGCAGGGAATTATAAAGTAGTTGGAGATTTGTCAATTAAAGAGAGCACAAAAGAAATTAAATTCTTTGCCACTCTTTCTGAAGATGGAAAAACGGCAAACGCAAAAATAACAATTGATCGTTCTGATTTCAATGTACGTTATGGATCAGGTAGTTTCTTCGATGGTCTTGGAGACAAAACGATTTACGATGAGTTCGACCTTGATGTGAAATTGGTCGTTAAGTAAAATAAAAAACAACACGTTGATTTTAAAACGGTAAATGATTTTCAGCCCCTCCTTGAATTCAAGGTGAAAATTGTTTACCGTTTTTATTATACCTTTTCTTCTTTTTTCTTATTTTCCTTAGGCTTTATAATCAATCGAAGTGACTGGTCGTAGGTAAAGTAATTCCAAACCCAATTAATAAAGACGAAGAGTTTATTCTTTACACCAATCAAAGAGAATAAATGAACAATCAACCAAACCACCCAGGCAAAGAAACCTTTGAAATGGAAGCGGGGTAAATCAACCACTGCCCTATTCCGACCAATCGTAGCCATGGAACCTTTGTCGCTATACGAAAACTCTTTTTTAGGTTTATTCTTATGACTCCGCTTAAAATTTTTCGCTAATAATTTTGCTTGTTGGATTGCGACTTGCGCTACTTGTGGATGACCTTGAGGATAATCCGGTTCTTCCATATATGCAATATCTCCCAAAGCAAAAACATCTTGCAATCCTTCTACTTCATTAAAACGATTTACCTTAATCCGATTGCCGTATGTTGCTGCATCTTCTGGAAGCCCTTCAATACTATTTCCCTTAATCCCTGCTGCCCAGATCACTTTATTCGCTTGTATTTTTGAACCATCATCAATATGCACATGTGTTCCATCAAAATCCTGAACACGCTTATTCAATATTACTTTGACTCCTAAGTTTTCTAAAAATCGTTTTGCACCATCTCCAGCTTTTTTAGTCATCCCTTTCAACAATTGCTCCCCACTTTGGATTAAGTAAATATCAATCTCATCACAATCTAACTCCGTATAATCTTTTGGTAAAATATATTTTTT
This sequence comes from uncultured Saprospiraceae bacterium, assembly GCA_964467425.1. GTDB lineage: Bacteria > Bacteroidota > Bacteroidia > Chitinophagales > Saprospiraceae > JAHDHW01. The sequence continues at coordinate 1,021 of CAYXQH010000052.1, read as the reverse complement.
CATCTCAGCCAATGCGCCAGCAATTTCAACACCAGTCGGACCGCCACCTACAATTACAATATCAATTAAGCCTTGACGCTCGTCATAATCTGCCGTCGTTACTGCTTTTTCATAATCTGCTAAAATGATATTCCTCAGATATAAAGCTTCTGCAACGGATTTCATTGGAATAGTTTTTTCCTCCAAATTCTTGTTTCCAAAAAAATTGGTATCCACTCCAAATGAAATAACTAAATAATCATATTTTAAATCTCCCAAAGGTGTAAAAAGTATTTTCCGATCGGTATCGACCTTCTCTACTTTTGTAATCCGAATGGTAATATTTTTTTTAAAATGAAAAAGCTTTCGCAAAGGAAAAGCAATACTACTAGGCTCCAGACCTGCCATAGCAACCTGATAAAAGAGTGGTTGGAATTGATGATAATTATTTTTATCAATCAATACAATCTCATAATCGCTTTTAGCCAATTTATAAGCCAGATTGATTCCGGCAAAACCAGCTCCAACAATAACAATTCTTTTTCTACCCGAATCCGGAATATTTATAGCCATAATCTTATCAATCTGTTACGCTAAATTAATAAATATTTCTATACCGAAATACTATCTCCTTCCAAGGATAAAACACTCCAAATAGGGTCCTTGTTTTATCCTGAATTATATTTTTGATGAATACTAAATAGAATTCCTTTGTCCTTTTCAATAGTTTATATATCTTTCGATTATAATATTTGAAACTTAAACCTCGAAACCATGCCTGATAAAAAAGACCTGGAGCCTTCAAAAACAACCGATGCCACTGACCTTAATGATAAATTTAAAAAGATCGGACAACAATTATTAGAAGTTGCAGTAGATTTCACTACTATTAATGTAACGACTCTAACAGGTAATTATGAGCACATCGTAAATACAAAGGATCAATCTGGAAAATTTAATATTAAAACAGATTTTAAAGACTTCACAAAAGAGTTGGGTAAAAAAGGTGGTGTAAAAGCAAAAGTAAAAGTAGTAGCACACA
>CAYXQH010000051.1:0-17028 GCA_964467425.1 uncultured Saprospiraceae bacterium | reverse complement strand
ATAATTTAGTGGCTAAACTAAGATCAAATAGCCCTAACTTAGAAAGGTGTTCAACGATAATTCTGTCGATTTCAAGTTCATATTTTTTATAAAAATCAAGTTTTTTTTCTTTGAGAAATGTTTTCACTCTAAATCTTTGATCTATCAATGTTTCCCATATTTTAAATTGATTACTTTGAGTAGAAATAGAATTAGGCCTTCTTCTTACCAAAGTATTGAAATTATTATCAAATCCAATTTGAGCTTCAATTTTTAAAAATTCAAAAAGCAATTCATACTCCTGACTAGAGTGCATTTCTTCAGCCCATCCTCCTACTCTATCCACTAATTCTTTTTTCCAAAGATAACAAGAGGTAATTCCTAGTTTATTACTTAAAAAAGAAAGCCATACATTATTATCAGAATAATTCATTTCCAATTGCTTTTCACTATTCAACTGATATAAATAATTAGCAATTACCAAATCTAGGGATCTATCCTTCATAATTATAGCCACCTGTTCTTCTACTTTCTTTGGCAACAAAATATCATCTGCATCTAAAAACTGAAGCCATTCTCCTTTTGCTAAGGAAAGGCCTTTATTTCTTGCGGCCGGAGCCCCTTGTTTTAAAGCTTTATCAACTTTTATTTTTAAAGGAAACCTCTTTTGATATTCTAATAAAATATCCAAAGTATCATCTGCTGAATTATTATCTACAAGGATTATCTCTATTTCTTTATATGTTTGAGAAAGTACAGAATCAATACATTCTGAAATATCTTTAGCTGCATTGTAACAAGGTATAATTACGGATACTAACATATTTTTCAAGCACTTACTTTAGCGGCATCTATTAATGGTAAAGGATCCAACCGATAATAATCTACTTCAAAATAATCAAGGATCATCAAAAAGCGATCGATTTCTTGTTTGGAAAAAAAGTTCTTCCAATTGGTTAATTGCTCCTCTACTTTGATTTTCTTTTTATTCACAGTAGTAGCACTGGCTTTTGTAACGTTTCTCATCAAATCTTCAGGAACATTAAGGTTCCAGCGATCGAAAATCTTTTGGAATTCATCTTTGGGATTTAGTAACATACTTTCATAATTTACTGAAATCCATGATTTGTTATTTGCTTTATTTCTAAGAACAATGTTATTTCCAATACACCATCTTGCGATACCCTGTTCTGCTTTTGTTTTTAGGGAACTCAAAAAAGGAAGATGCAATTTATAAATATCAACATATGGTGAATCAGGTAATTCAAAAACACCAAATTGATAGTTCCAGGCAGAATGAGACATTTGAGAAGCAGCCATAGCTATTGGATGACGAATCATAAAAATAGGTGAATACTTTAAATCAAACTGTTTTACATACCATGGCAAAAGGGCTTTCCCACGTATAAACTTCAAAATAAATAACTGTGTATCAATTAACTCTTTTGTATTATTCAGCGAGCATAGAGCATAACTAAAAGTCTTCCCTGATTGCATTTTATAAAGAAATTCTTTTGCTTCTTTCCATTCTACATTTTCAGGAATATATTGCTGCCAGTAAAACTTCAGCTTTCTCAGTTTCGAAAAATTAGTCAAATGAAGTGGTTCATTTAAAATAAAACTCTGCGGAATGGTTTTCAATGTCTGTGCAAGCCAAGTGCTTCCTCCTCTTGGATCACAAAAAATTGCAATTTGCTCATTTGGGTCTAATGCTTTAAAAATACCATTTACTTTAAATTTTATATGTTTAATAGTATTTCTATTAATTGGAATATTTTTTCTATTGATTGGAAAATTCCACTTCATTGTTAACTTTTTTCTTTTTTTACAAAAGTAAAAACTTCGTTTACTCCAAAACCAATATAGGTTATAAGTCTGTTGATAACTAATCCTTCTTCATTTTAAAAGACTAACTTATTGAATTTCGGCACTATCGCCACTTAGTTTTTACCGAACTATTGTTTCATACAGCAGAATCAATTTTATCATAAACCAATTTAAGTTTCTTCGCATTTTCGCTTATATCATATTGCTGTTCTACATGCAATCGTGCTCGTTGTGCAAATTCCTGATACGTTTCATTATTCATTTTGTAAAAATGCTTCATACTCTCCGCAAGCGCTTCGATATTTTTCTCTGGACTTAGCAAGCCTGATTTAGCATGAACTACTTCATCTGGAATATCGCAATGGGTGGTTGCAATAATCGGCATTCCCGTTGCCTGTGCATCTAATAATACGACCGGTGCTCCACCTTCACAATCTCGATCTGTAGCATAACAACTTGGATGAATAAAAACATCAAAATCTGCTAACGTTTTATACAAGTCTTTATAATCAATTGATGGTAAAAGCCGTACGTTATTTTCCAGGCTTAGGGCTTTAATTTGTTGACTAACTTTTTCCCGACGCATCCGTTCATTTTCATTTCCAATAAGCGTTAGTACTATGTTAGGATGATCCTTGATTATTTTTGCAAGCGCTTCAATTGCATAAAAGTGTCCTTTTTTTTCTGTAAAAGATGCAATTTGAACTAGCTTTAACTGATTAGTCGCCTTTCTTCTTGGTATGACTTGAATCTTCTTTGGGTGTACCCCAAGGCGAACTACTTTTATTTTGTCTTTTGGACAACCGTAGCTTTCTAATATCGAAGCGCCATGATTTCCTTCACAAATAAATGCATCTGCTATTTTAAAAAGCTTTCGAAAGCGCTCTTTATATTCTGGTTGAGTAAATGGTAGTTTTTCATAATCCCAGCCATAAAAAGAAATCACAAAAGGTATTTTTAGTTGATTTGAAATAGTTTGAAATTCCCAACCGATGTTTGCAAAGTGCGCATGGATCATTTCAATTTTATGCTTTCTAGCATAATCGACAAAAACCTGATCCACTTTTCCAAAGATATAAGGAATGGTTTTTATTACTACCTTTTTTAAAATATTCAAGCCTTTTCGTTTTCCCAGCTTCTGATTCATTTTGTCAAATTCATCATAATAATTATTTGCGAATTGAAAGTCTTTATGATAAAAATCATTTTTCAGATAGTTCTTAGCAGCAATATGAATTTCACAATCGGGCAAAGCAGCAATCAGATTATAAGCCCAGTTTGAGGTCTGAGGGAGATACGCGGGAAAGAGGTGTAATATTTTTAGTGATTTACTCTGCACTTGCTAAAAATTCTTCTGTAGTTAAAAAACGATCATTGAATAATTGTTGTAAATAAATCTCCACTGTAAACAGACGTCCGAGCATCAAAAAATTCTCAGCATCTGGTATCTTAAAATCGGATTCATTTATATATTCTCTAAAAATACTTGTTTTTGAATTTAGCACATTAATAATCTTTGCTTGTTTTTGAGCGACCCATTTTGGATAATCGTTGATATGGTAAGCACTGCTCAATTTATATTTGTGCAATAAATATTGAATTTTCCGATCTAATCTAGAGATAAATTTACGCTTTCCACTAATTGGGTAACTTATATTGCTGTAAGGGATTTTATCAAAAAGATTTGGAAAAATTTGTAGCAATGTTTTGTTAAATAACTTAGCATCCTTTCTATAAGAGTCCGGAATTGAAAATATAAATTCTATCAAATCATTTTGAAAAAAGGGCATTCGGTTTTCCATGTGCTTTTGCTCCAAAATGCCTTGAAGAGTAAACCTCCTGAGACGGTTATTGATCAGGTATTGACAGGCTTTATTTTCAAGGTAAAAAAATGGATTTGATGTATCAATTTTTGAACTCCTTTTTCCATACTTTTTCTGAATAGCGGAATCAGGTCCATCACTCAACATTCTACCTCCTAATAAAATACCTCCACCAATTCCATGAATACAAATTGGATTGATTTTTCTAAACGCTTCATGAAAAACAGAACCATGCATATGAATAAAATTTAGCATGCCATCCGTTTTCCAAATTCCTTCTATTCGTTTATCAAACCAATTATCCTTCGTTGGAGGAAAAAGAAAATTTTCTACTTTAGCCGTTTTGGCTACTTTCTTTGCTATCCTCTGCTCATATGAATTCCGAATTCCGAACGTAAATGTTTTGATGGCTGGTTTTATCTCTATAGCTGCAGCTAAAATTAATCTTGAATCCAATCCTCCGCTCAACGAAATACACAAATCATCTTCGCTTTCCATTCTGGAATGCACTGCCTTTTTCAATAAAACTCCAAACCTTGTGACGGCTTCTTCATACGAGATATTTATGGTTTGTATCTGTTCCCAGGACCAATACTTTTCTATAGAAATTAACTTTCTGGTTTTGCAATCAATACAAAGAATGGAGGATGGAGGTAATAAATTAATATTTTTAAATGGCGTCGTATTTTCTAAATATTGACCACAGTGTAAAAAGTCTAAAATATTTTCCTTTGATATATTTTTTTCGAACTGTTCAAATGCAGTCAGCCCTTTTATTTCTGAACTCCAGGCCATTAAAGCATCATTTTCTTTCCAAAGATATAATGGCTTTAAACCAAGGCGATCAGCAACAAAAAATAGCCTTTCTAAAGAAGCATCATAAATAAGGCAACAAAAAAAACCATCTGCTCTATTTAGAAATTCTTTTAGCACATCCTTATTATAAGCTGCTAAAATAATACCCGCTATATTTTCCTTTTTCAAAGAGAATTGTTCTCTGAGTATTTTTAGATTATAAATTTCACCTTCTACCCAACAGTGGGTTTCTGCTTTACTTACAGGTGATTTTTTTGCTCCGATTACTCCAAGGTGTACTCGAGTGCATCTAAAGCTATTTGCCTCAAATACTTTATCATTTATTTGTGCTACTTGATTATTTAATAACTTTTGGCCGCCTTCCAATTCCTCTCTAGAGCCTACTTTATTAAAACATCCAATTATTCCTGGCATTATTTAATGATTTTTAAAATGATCGGAATTTGGTTTCTAAAAAAAGCTACAAAATATAAAACATATAATATCCCCCCTCCTATTAATTTTAAAAAGAAGGAAGTCCATAAATTTTCTAATTCCAAAGCATCTACAAAAGCGACTAAGACGAAAGCGGGAATAGCAAATAAGCATAACTTAAAAATTTCCTGAAGCAATCTTTTGTAATTCACTTGACCGTAATGGTACACTAACCAATGCCAAATGGGTCCTAAAAAAACACTAGCTAATAATTGTCCAATCGCAACTGCCTCTATAGAAAGATTAAAATATAAACCAGTAGAAATTGTAATAAAAAGGGCAATCGCCCAACCTACATTCCAATAAAATCCAATATCTGCTCTTCCTTTTGATAATATCAGACTTCCTCCAGGATGCGCAAACGTTTTTAATAATCCAACTATTGCCAAAATAGAGAGTGGCACCGATGCTGCCAGCCATTTTTCACCATATAAAAAGTGTAAAAATTCCTGGGCATTCAAAACAAGAAATAAAAAAATTGGAAAGTTAATAAATAACAAAAGTAGCACAGCATTTTTGTAGTAATAACCAACTTGACCAGTTTTTTTTTGGAGTTTAGAAAAAACAGGAAAAGCAATTTTTGTAACCATGGGATTAATTTTCCTTAACGGCATCATGATTAAATTCCAGGCAATGGTATAAAGACCCAAAGCATGTGGTCCTAAAAGTTTTCCAATGAGCAATTTATCAATATTTGCACTTAAGAAGTTTACTACAGATGTTCCTGTTTGATAGGCTCCAAACCGCAATAAGTCTTTTACCTCATTAAAGTCAAAGTCAAATTTTGGAATATGATATTTTCTACCATAAAAGATGTTAAGCAAAGTCTCAATTATTCGATTGGCAATATAGACATAGATAAGGGTAAATAAACCAAATCCATTTAAAGCCAGGACTATTGCCAGAATAAAAGAAAAAATTGCACTGATTACAGTAATTAAATTTTGTAAGTCAAATTTTAAATTCTTGGCTAATAGAGCTGCATATTGGGCGCCCCAGGGAGAAATCAAAAATATTAGAGCCACCATTCTTATCAATCCTGTTAATTCCGATTTTTCAAAATAAAGTGTAGCAAGGGGAGCTGTAAGCCAAGCCAAAAGAAAACAGGTTAAACCCAATAAAATATTTATCCAGTAAAGGGTGGAAAGTTGTCGAGTAGTAATGTCTTTGCTTTGTATAATTGCACTACTCAGGCCAAAATCAAACAAAGGGAAAAGGAATCCAATAAAGACCAGAATCATAGCCATCACTCCAAAGTGCTCTGGTAATAATAACCGAGCAAGAATTAAGTTTTGTAAAAACTGAATAATTGTAGTAGTTATACTTCCAAAAAGTGACCACCGAATGCCTTTAATAACTTGTAGTTTTAAACTCATCCCTTCTTTTTAGCTGCAACGATATACATCCACGTCCAATCTTCTGCTTTGTCTAACTTATCTAAAAGGTATACAATACCTTGAATAAGCAGGCCAATAATCGTAATTATTTTAAACCATCGGAGAGGTCCGCGATTAAAACGAAGTAAGTAATAAACAAAAAGTTGCCCGAAAGTAATCCAAAACCCTGAAAGTGCTTCCAGCTTTAATATCTCAAAATCTGCTTTTTTAAAAAGGTACTCTATCCCATAATTACTGTATCGATAAAAGTCTCTTGGTCGTTCGTGGATATGCCATATAAATGGAATGGAATAAACGACTACACCTCCTTTTTTTAATACTCTATTACATTCTTTCAATGCTTTTTCAGGCTCTTCTAAATGTTCCAAAACTGCGGTACAAAGGGCAGCGTCAAAGGTCTCATCTTTTGCAGGAATATCATAGGCCGTTCCTACTAAATCCGCGTTAGAAATATCATGTAGGGTCCCCTCATGGTCTACTCCAATGTGCTCATCGACAATTGACTCCAATCCTTTTTGATAAGGTTTTACACCACATCCAATATCTATCAATTTACCTTTCAAATAGGTTTTAGAATAATCTAATATTGCTTTATCAGCAATACTTCTTACTAACACATTATGAAGATTTTTCGTATTCAATCCGTTTTCTAATTTGTAAAAGTTATGTTTCTTTATAAAAGGATTTATAGTTGATCTTATTCAGATAATAGTTATCTGCTTTAATTATTTTCTTCTCAAAAACCTGATTCGCTTTTTTTATTTGTATGTAGTCAAATAAAATCTTTTTTGCATGATTTGATATTTCTGCTTTTATCTCGTCGGCTAATTTAGCACCTATCTCTACTTCTTGCTGATACAAAATTTCGCCAGCATCAATTTTATCATTAATTCGATGCAAGGTCCAACCAGCATATTTTTCTTTATTTTCAATACACCATTCTACGGGTGTTGGTCCTCTGTATAATGGAAGTATTGAAGGGTGAACATTTACAAAATCTTCTAAATTATTGATTAATTCTTTTCTAAAAATTTGATTAAACCCCGTACAAATTCCTATTCCTTGCGGAGAAATATTGTTGATAAATCGAGGTTTATTTACATCTACAACAAACTTTATTGAAAATCCAAAAGGCTTGAATTTTTTAATAATCTCCAATTGAATGGCGCTCTTTTTAAATTCATCCAAAATTCTCAAGGGATTCCAGGATCGTCTATTTGGTTTAAAATTCTTGGTAGAAAAAACTAATATGACTTCTGCCTCTTTCTGAATACCCATTTCAAAAAAATATTTCGAAAATGGATAGCCAAAAACAGGATCTAAAAAATGATATATTGTTTTTTTTATAGTCAATGAATTAATTATTATTTCTTTTTTAATCTTCTTCCAACATCAAATATTTTCTTTATTAAGAATGGTTGATGCGATCTCACATTCGTCGACATTTCTACTGTTCCAAAACCTTTCTTAAACTGCTCTACACCACTGTGCCCACCACTTGGATTAAAATCATACCAAGCGAAATTATTATCCATCGCATTTTCTATAATCTTATAATGTAATACATGAACGGGTCTCATTGAAAAGGAAGATTCCAAACTTGCTCCATGCCAATAAACTACATGCTGGTTAAAATAAAAACAGATACAGCCTGATAATATTCTTCCTTCTTTTTGAATAAGCCACAGTTTACATTTCTTATTATCTATTTTTCTCAAGACATCAAATAATTCCCAATCATAATTACTAGAAGTATTACTCCCCCATCTTCGCAAACTATCCTGATATATTTCAAAATACCTTTCCCAATCCGATAACTGTTTTGCTTCTTTGGTTTGCAAATTATTTTTCAAACCCTTTTTTAAGGACCGTAAGTGATTATTCGACCACTTCGCCGTTATCGAATTTAGATCCTTTTCAAGTTTAACCATTTGAGTCGTATCTTCTTTTAAAAAGAAGGACTTCTCTATTATGTCATTCAAAGGATTTGCTCTTATTTGTAATAATTTGATTTGTTGGAAATAGGCATTGATCTTATTTTTTTCACGATCATTAAGACTATCATTGCTCAAAGGTCCTCCATATGTGCCGACTGGCCCTGAGATATATTCTTTCATCAGACCTGACATCCTCTTTCTCCAACAATACGGAAATAATACTTTTTTACCATTTTTAAAAATCAAAAGGTTAGCCGTATATTGATAGCCTAAGTATTCCTGCCAAACGGCATACCATTCCGGTGTATGAAAAAAGGTAGCCGACGGGCAATCATCAACAAAAGATTGCCATACTGATTCATCGATTTTTTTTACTTCCATACGGACTGAAAAAATTGATTTACAAATTCACCAATTTGATTGACGTTTTCCAAGTCATAATATAATGGCAATCGTAAAAGTTTTTCACTCTCTTTTGTAGTAAAGATATCTTCTCCATGAAAACGTCCTCTTATTTTACCAGTTTTTGACGAATGCAATGGTACATAATGAAAATAGGCTTTGATCTCTTTTGTTTTTAGAAACTGAATCAAAGCTGAACGCTCCACTTTATCTTTACATTTTATAAAAAAAATATGCCCATTATGTTTGTAATCTAAAGTTGTAGTTTCCGCATTATTCTTGTTTAATAATTTATAGTATTTCTGCCATAATTTTAACCTATTTTGGGTAACATCATTCAGATTTAATAGCTGCGCATATAAAAATGCTGCACTCAATTCATTCATTAAATAACTCGATCCAATATCAACCCAAGAATATTTGTCAACCTCTCCTCTTAAAAAAGATTTGCGATTGGTTCCTTTTTCTCGAATGATCTCTGCTCGTTCAATTAAACGTTTTTCATTAATCAACAACGCTCCTCCTTCACCGCAATGTATATTCTTCGTCGAATGAAAACTAAAGGCTCCCAAATGACCGATGGTCCCCAAATGTTTTCCTTTATAATATGCATCCATACATTGTGCAGCGTCTTCAATTACAAAAAGCTGATGGCGATCTGCGATCATCATTATCTCGTCCATTGCACAAGCAACTCCTGCATAATGCATAACAAGAATGGCCTTAGTCTTATTTGTGATTGCTGATTCAATTTTTTGTTCATCAATATTCATGGTGTCAGGACGAATATCAACAAATACGATTTTTGCTCCCCTCAGAACAAATGCATTAGCACTTGATACAAAAGTAAAAGAAGGCATAATAACTTCATCTCCAGGCTCTATATCACATAATAAAGCTGAAAGTTCTAAAGCATGGGTACATGATGTGGTAAGAAGTACGTTGGGTGATTTTGTGAAATCTTCTAGAAAAGTTTGGCACTTTTTAGTAAAAATCCCATCTCCTGCTAAATTCTTATTCTGAATAGCTTCTTTAATATAGGACTCCTCCTCTCCAGAAATATATGGGATATTGAATGGTATCATATTGTTGGTCCAAAAACTAATTTCTTGAACCAACAATATTACGATTATTAGATTAAATTATCGAATTATTACTAATTTTCCAAAACCCTGATCAAACATAGAATTGGTACCATTATCATAGGCATCATAATTATCTCCTCCCATTTTTTTGGCCACGATTCGATATAAATAAACACCATTCGCCAAGCGATCTCCATATTCATCTGTTCCATCCCAAGTATAATCTGAGCGATGTGTCCCGATTTTTAATGGTCCCATCTCATCTTGAGTAATTTCTTTAACAATCTTACCAGAAGCCGTTAAAATTTGAATTTTAAAGTATTCAGGTATTTCTTCTCCTGTCAAGGTATATACAAATTGGGTAGAGGTAGAAAACGGGTTTGGATAATTTAATACATTAGAAATAGCTGATTTCGTTACTATTTCAAATGTAACTTTATAATCTAAGTCCCCGGATTGATTTCCAGTAACATCCTGCGCTTGAACTAATAACTCGTAAATGCCATCCACCTCAAAAACAGGGCTTATTCTTATTGATGCCTTATTATTACTATCATTTCCAGTATCAGGAAAAAAATCAACCCATTCACTATTCATAGGTATGTTTTGGGCAACCTGATCTTCTGGATATTTTATAAACAACTTAAACAAACTGGTATCCGACAAGGCTAAAAATTCATTTTCATCATTTAATGAAATAAATATTTCTGGTTTCGGTGAGACAATATCACCATCCAGAATATGAACACCATCAAAAGTGACATCCATTAATGGATTCTTCTTATCTTTTTCTACAAAGAACTGCTTCAAGGCAAAGTTATTAAAATGATAGAGCTCTGGTTGATCTTCATTTGGATTAACTTCCATTACCAGTTGCTGAATATCACTTAGGTTTTTTGTCTCTACTACAAAATTTGTGTTTATAATTTCATCTTTAGCTAGTGGTTCGTAACGTTGTAATTGTAAGATTTCGTTATTCGCCCCATCGAAGACAGAAAGTCTAACTAACAAACTATCCATATTATAGTCACTAATATTTTCAATAGCCAAAGCTAGTTCCATCTGATCTCCTTGCTGAAGAGAATCTGATTTGAAGGTAAATAACTCATTTGCATTAATAGCTGCATCGGGTAAGCCTTCGTATAAAACTCTCCAATAGTCTAATTGAATTGGAGTACGATTTTCAGCATCTTTTGCATAATAGGCTAATTTTATATATGGATAGACAGCGGCATCTATAAAGTTTAGGGTAGTATCCCCCATGAGCTCATCAATTAATAGAACTTCATTTTGATCGGAATCAATACCGAATACATTAACGTGTGTACTATCTGCTATTACATCGTCAATGCCACTATATTTCCATTTAATATCATTCCATTCTCTTGCTGGTCCAATTAAAACAGATTCCATTAAACCATCTATTTTATTTATTGGAATAAAAGCGTCAGTAACTATTTCGTCATCTAAAGAATCTGCAATATCTTCTGCTATTGCATTACTTCCTTTTTTATAAACAAAACTATACGGAGCAGTTCCACTTACTTCTAAGTTTCTCACCATAGTAGCCCCTTGAGACTCTAAAACATTAAAAATATTTTTCCCTCCTAAAGCTATAGAATCTTGAGCCCATTCTTCAGGGCTAAAATCAAACCCGGGTTTTTGTACCGTAAATAAAAATACATAGTTATTATTTTGTACAACATCCTCCAAGAAGTTGATCAAATTCGTCCGTTCTTCCAGCGTATTCGTAGGATAAGAAAAAACACGCGTGTTTCCTGAATTAACACTTCCATAGCTATTTCCTAACAAGGGGTTCCTCCATCCACTTCCTGTAATACTATCTCCAACAACAACTGCAACACCTGCATCTATAAAATTCCAGGGTCTAACAGAGGATGCAGCATTGCCAAAATCATAAACATATGCGGGGGGGGTATCCGGATTATACAATTTATTAAAAATGGTAATAGTAAATCCATTAACTCCAAAAGTAAACTCCTGATTTTCATCTAAACCCAAACCCTCAAACTCATCTTTATTATACTGATAAAAATGTGATTGATTCCATCCTTTGGAACTATTTGGTAAATAGATAAAGGAACTATTTTGCCAAACATATGGAGAACTTGGACTTAGACTATCAGGACTTATTCGCCAATAATAGACCATACTATCCTGCATCGCTACTCCTGGATTCCATTTGACTACTCCTCCCCCTTGTGTTATTTCAGTTCTGGTCTTAAGAGAACTATTAAATAGCTCGGTCGTATCCATCTCCATAATATACATGCGAGTAGGAGAGATAGCATTTGTGGTAGAGGCCTTTAAGGTAACAGTTGGTTCATTGACAATAGCAAACTCTTTTGGATAAACTGGTCTTGCATTATCATCAAATACATAAAATGGTAAACCAACAGATCCATTTGAACTAATCAATGAATTATTCATTTCAGCTGCAGGATCTGGCAATTCGGCTACTTCATTGTCTGTGTCAACTTCAATATATAATTTATTCTGTCCTGAAGCGGCTCTTTTAAATGAAGCAACTGTGTAGGAAAGCGCTTTTTCAAATTTTGGTGATTCAATTCTATCTGTATAAATAGTCAATATATCTCCATCTGGTAGTTCTTGTTTCAATACAACATTAATTGAATCTGCAATTCCAAATCCTAAGTTGACGACTTTGAAGTCGATTACAAAACTATCCAAAGTCGCTGTAATATTCATTGGGTCAAAGCTCACGGAATTAACATCTACAATATAATCTGGTCCGGGGCTTGCATTCACTTTGTACGCTGGATCTCCATGAATCGTAAATTGTTGTTTTAAAGTGACGATGGAAAAGTTCTGATTATTTTCGAAATTTCGAATGGTTTGTTGCATCACTTTCCCAATACTTTCTCCATACATGTCATTTCCGATCAAGCGATAATATTCTTTCGCCATTGGAGCCAAACCGCTTATATATCCTTGCCCAGTTGCTGCAGCAAAAGCAATAGTACCTTTATCTTTTAAAAATACAAATCTTTCACTCACCCCCTTAGAAGAAGTATGAATATTTCCTGAATAGCAACCTAGTGAAAATAGCAAAGGGTATTTTCCATAGTTCTCATAACGATCAGGATTATCAAAATTAAAATCGAATGTTCCAACAGCAGAATGGCCAAAGAACGTTAATAAAGATACGCCTTCATTAATTCGATCAAATATCTCATCGGATTCTCCTTGTTGGATTGGATCGGAACTCGTTTTATAATACCCCGAAACCTTTCCTCCAAACTGACTATTGATAATAATATTTTCCATCCCTATAAGATGGTTTTTAATGGAGGTTTGCTCATTTGGACCTCCTCCACCAAGATGCAACAATCGTTTTCTCCAAAGCTGGTCTTCCACCGTTTGAGCTCCTAACCCACTTTCCATTAATTCAATTTTATCTAAGTAGATTTTAATATCCGCAGGTGAAGAAACGGCTATCCTTCCAATAGGCAATATCGGAGTATCCGAACTAATACTTCCCATTAAAAGATTATCTGCTCCTGGAGAACCAAAAGTAGGAACTGCAAAAGTTTGACCTGCACCATTTAACTGAATTTCATTTCTGACATTAAAAAACTCTCGCCCTTTCCCTATTAAAAATACATATTGTGGATCTGTCCATTCTTTTTTAATATAATGCCCAAAATTTCGGATAGATATAAAGTGTCTGTTTATTCCGTATGCAAACTGGTCGTATAATTCCTGAACAGATATCACTTTAGTCTGATAAGAGCCGCCATTTGTAGAAGACCGATAAGAGGCATACTCATTTACAAAGTTAGACCCAGTACCATCGTTGTATAATTTCGGATGGGAAATAATGATAAACTGAGCATTGCTCGAAGTGTAATCTACAAAGTTGACCGCATCTCCTGATGCTGCATTATAACCTGTAGTCTGGCTACTCAATATTAACGTTCGATCAGTAGCAGAAGCCGGTAGTTTTATTTTTACAATATCATTATCAACCGTAGTTTCTATTCTAAGATTATTGGTAATATCATAGAGTACCGGGTTTTGTCCTTCTGTATTAAAGTTTTCAATTTCCAGATACTTCGCTGAACCACTTCCAGAAATTTGGAAGGTAAACTGATTTTCACCATTGAAATCAAAATTCCTTGGATAATTTAACCAGACATTTGAGACCGATGTTTTATCAAAATTATCTGCATCGCTTTCTACCAATATGGTATTATTATCAACTAAATTGGAATTTCCAATATCTACACTATATCGCTCCAAAGTAAATTGGCTAGGCTCAGAAGTTTGAACTACATTATTATTAAAAGAGACTCTTATACTATGGGCGCCTGTATTAGTAGCCAGCCGAACTTTTAGTGTTGCATCTCCCCCACTTGTATTCACTGCTGAAGTGGGTATAGTAATCGTATGTGAGTTCGAAAACGAAGTACCATATCCTTCTCCTTTATCGAAGGTTGATTCCGATACGTTGTCATCATTTGACTCCTTAATGTTAGTAGAAAAGAAATTAGCTAACGTCTCTTGTATATAAAAAGGCTCTGAAGAAGGAAGGTTGTTTAAATCATTATTAATATCATCAAACCGATTTCCGGTAGAGCCTGCTGCTGTCCAGGTTAAAAAGTAGGCTGAGGAATCGGAAACTAAACTGTATTCAGGGTTTAGCATTTCGTTTTCCGGGTCTGCATAGACATATTGATCAAGTTCACCACGATTCCTGTTTCCATAAAATTCAATGTAATCTCCAGATCCCAATAATAGATCGTTTGTAACATGAAGGGGAATTTCTTGCCCCATATAAAACAATTGAAATCTGGAACCATTTATACTATTCGTAGGAACCCCTGCTGCATCTAAAGCTGATTTAGACAAACGATGCATTCCATCTTCTGCTACCATTATTTTGAAATAAGACTGATCATAATCAATCCATTCATTTCCATATAAGGTATCAGTGCCATTCCACATCTGAGCTTGAATGGATGATAGCAAGGAAAAACTAAAAAACAGGGAAAGTAAACTAATTCTAAACATGTGATCTCAATTATTTATACTAGCTAGCCTAATCGGCTATAATATATACGTATTCTAAAAGTAAGACTGGTAAAAAACCGTAGAGTAACATCTAAAAATATCAAAAATTGAACCGTTTGAATGTCTTTTATCTGCTATTTCTAAATATTGAGAATCTAATGTTCAATGAAAGACAATTTTTAGGCATTTTCACTTTGTCTTTTGGAGGTATACCATTCCAGACAATCATGATATACTTTATCTTCTATTGCCTTGCGATATTTGTTTGCATCAAACTCTTGATTCAATGACTTAAACGTGTTTTGATAATTATTATTGATCTTTTTAAGTATTTTTTGGTAGGTGTCTGGGTAATCTGATTTAAATTTTTCGATTTTAAAGTTTTTTAGAGCAAAACCTGCATTTAAATCTATTTCCGAAATCGTGAGATCTTCACTATTCCCTAGACTTGCTTTGTCAAATTCTCTCAAGTTTCGTTCTTTCTCAGTCATTGACTTTTTCCGATTGATTACATATTCCATCATTCTGGCATGTAAACCATCTTCGGTAAGCATTCCTTTTTTCCACCAAGTCACAAAAGCCCCGGCAGGTTTTTCTGAATTCGTTTTATCTGCAAAGAATTTCCAAAGCACTTTAAAGTAAATATCTTCATAGCCTTTCAATGGTTCATAATTGAGCTTTGGATGCGTAAATATATTTTCTTTTATAAAAGCCTTATTTACTCCTTTGGCAAGCAAAAACTCGAACGCCCTGGATTGGCTGGCATTCAGCCCTTCTTCTTTGTTGCTTAAAAAAGCCGATGCTGATTTATTTTTTTTGAGGGCCTCCCCTGCTTTTGGATCAATCCTGGATAATAACTGAATTGTTTCTGGTTTAAAGTGAGGTTCGTTTTCAAAAATATCAAATTTGAGACTGATAATCCGTTTCCCTTCTTTTTTCGCTGGTTTATATTCGAATCGAATATCAGTATACTTTTCTATTTCTTTCTGGGAAGGAATCAAAACCCATCTTTTAAATTCATAAAACTTTTTATAGCTATTCTCTATCCCTAAATAAAATTTGATTTTGTCTACCGTCAATTCGCATTCGCCTTTGAATTGGTGTCTTTTTAAAACTTCATACAAACGAATAGCACTTGAGTTGAGATACACGATATTACTTATATTGTAACGTGTAAAATGTTCTTTGAGCTGAATTAGATATTCTCGTAATTTTTCAGATAAACTAAAGGTAAATTCGTCTGTGTCCGTATTGTGTTCCATATGCTGTAGCCAGACACTTTTACCAATAATATTTCCCTTTTCATACATGATCGTCTCACTATTGAGCTTGTCCATCAATGAAAAAACTTCTGATTTATTAGCAATCCTTCGCTTCCCATCAAAATTAATGATCTTTTCAATCTCTGAATAATGCATAGTATATTCTCGAAATTCTTTATCATGCTGTGAAATTTGTGAAATTAAATGCAAGACAAAGAATTGTTCTCGACTATTCAGTTTGTAACTGGTTTCAATAAGTTTATTCGACTTTACGATTGCCATAGCGTAAATTTATCTCTTATAAATTAAATATTGTTCAAATATATTACAAAAGCGTAATCCAAACTTGATTAACCTTACGCTTTTATGCACAATGTTTCCACATTTTTTGACAAAATCGATGTATTTCTACGCTTTAAAAGGATTGAAGCACTCCCCTACTCGATGCAACTCTACTCTTTTTGATGTAGCTCTACGGTTTTGTAACTAAAAGCAAGATCAAATGCTCTTCTAGAGAGTCAAAAAACTACGCTTTATTGATGTGTTTCTACGTTTTGAAGGGATTTACCTCCTCTTGCGCGATGTATTCCTACGGTTTTCGATGTAACTCTACGCTTACTGAAGGAAAAAGAGCTCATTTTTGTAGTTTACTGATGTGTTTCTACGCTAAATGATGTATTTCTACGGGAATTGATGTAGCTCTACCCTTTTTGATGTACTTCTACGGTTTTTGATGTATGAATACGCTTTTAGGATGTAATCCTACGTTTTAAAAAATGTATTCCTACGCTTATCAGATGTTCCTATACGTTTATCTGATGCATTTCTACGGGATAAAAAGCTGGAAGGCTTATAAATGCTACCTTTTTCGTTCCTTAAAGAATTAAAAGATTAAATTAAGATTATAAATTACTTAAATGGGCAAGTGATTTTATAAAAATCATTTTATTAGGTCACACTCATAATACTGG
>CAYXQH010000050.1:0-17259 GCA_964467425.1 uncultured Saprospiraceae bacterium | reverse complement strand
AAATTATCAGAAGTTTAAAAAAATAGTTGAAAAATATGGCTATCCATCTGAAGATAGGATAAGATCAGATAAAAACATTTTCGTTATTTTATTGCACCCGCCACATGTTTTAGATCCGCAAGAATATTTGAACGAAATGAAGGAGTTGTTATTACCAGAAGTTTATGCAGGAAGAATGCCTCCTAAAAATTATGCGCTTTTGTATGATAATATTAAAGGAAAAATTCTAAAAGAACCTCAACTATACGGGACAAATGGAAGATTTGATATGAAAACAATGAAGGTCTTACCTCCGGCTATTGTCAATATTGAAAAAACAAATGCTGCAAGATTAAAAATTGGATTGGAAGCTTTAGAAGAAGGTGCTTATGAATTAGTTGAAACAGATTAAGAATGTATAAGGTTGAGGACTAAGGTTAAGAATAAGATTTCTCGACCTTAATCCTAAACCTTTTCCAAATCAAATCCTTTTGTAAATCTAAGGAATCAGATGGTCCGATATTTTTTTAATCTAATGACCTTTCGGCATTAGTCTAGGTGAGTTTACCCGCAGTAAAATCACCATTCCAATGATAAAAAATACAGCAAGCCCTAAGATACTATAACGCATGTTGAGGTATTGATCCAACATCGAAAACGTCAGCGTCCCAATGGCTACAGCAGATTTTTCTAAGACATCAAAAAAGCTAAAATAGGAAGCGGTTTCTTTAGTGTCTTCCGGGATAAGTTTTGAATAGGTTGATCTGGAAAGCGATTGGACGCCGCCCATGACAAGACCGACGCAGGCTGCCAAAGTATAAAACCAGACTTTCCCATTGACAAAATATCCTGCAATACAAATAAAAGTCCAAATCAATAATATGACCATAAGGACATTTCGGTTTCCAAATTTTTCGGAAAGCTTCGCGGCTAAATAAGCACCACCGATAGCAACGATTTGCAAGATCAACACGACGATAATTAATTCAGAGGTTTCAAACTCCAGCACTTTGATTGCAAAAATAGAAGCAAGGAAAATGGCTGTTTGTGCACCAGCGCTATAACAGAAAAAGGCAATTAAAAATCGCTTCGCCTGAATTTGTGTTTTTAAGGCGCGCCATACTTTTTTAATTTCCTCATAACCTTTAGATAAAATATCGGAAGAGAGCTTTTGACTCGGTATAACCGGAAGGCGATTAAAAGTGATCTGCGAAAATCCTATCCACCAAAGTCCTACCATAACAAAAGAAAGTCTGGCGGCTAAAGCTCCTGCACTTTCACCAAAAATACTGCTAAGTTCAGTCAATTTACTCAGCCCAAAAGCATCCGGGAAAGTAATCATTACTAAATTAAAAATCAGTAAGAGAACACTCCCTATATATCCATATGCAAATCCTTTGGCACTAACAGAATCATATTTTTCTTCAGAAACAATATCTGGTAAGTAAGAATTATAAAACACCTGCCCTCCCGCAAAGCCAATTACACCCAATATAAAACCAATGAGTCCAATCCACATCGTATCGGGAGTAGTAAAAAAGAATAAAGCCAGACAAGCTAATCCACCTAATCGAGTGAAGAATTTCATGAAAGGCATTTTCTTTCCACCGTAATCTGCGATACCTGTCAAAAGGGGGAGGCAAAGGGCAATTATAATATAGGCAAAGGAAATAGCGAAACCGAGAACTGCAGAATCTTTGATTTCCATTCCTAAAATGGAAACGTTTTCTGGTAAAACTTCTTCTAAGTATCCTGGAAAAATCGCCGTTGTGATAACTAAAGCAAAAGCAGAATTCGCCCAGTCAAACATCGCCCAACCATTTATTATGCGTTTGTCATCAATTGGATAAGAAGGAGATTCAGTGGCCATGATAAAGAATTTGAAGCAAGATAAAATAATTGATCCGCTTTGCGTGAAATTATACCGCTTTATTTCTATAAGGAATTTCGATCTTAGAATTAAGATTTTTCCCTATATTGAATTTTCAATTCGTAACTTAATACGAATAAGCACGTCAGAAGGGTATATATCAATTTTTTGACGAATTACTTAGTTTATGAATATTGTTATACTTTCCAGAGGTCCTGGTTTATACTCTACTCAGAGTTTGGCTTATGAAGGACGAAAACGAGGGCATCACATGCGTGTCGTTGACCATGTTCGATGTAATATCATGATTGAAAGCGGGCGACCTGCGATCTATTACGAAGGCGAATTGCTGAAAAATGTGGATGCAGTAATTCCAAGAATTGGAGCATCCGTCACCTTTCATGGAACGGCAATTATCCGGCAGTTTGAAATGTTGAAAATATATACCGTAGCGAGTTCCGATGCCTTATTGCGTTCCCGAGATAAACTTCGTTGTCTGCAATTATTGGCAATGGAAAATATCGGTGTTCCAAAAACAGCGTATACCGATTTTAATTCTGACGGAGCCACGGTTATTGAAGCAATTGGTGGAGTGCCGATTATAATAAAATTATTAGAAGGTACGCATGGCTTAGGCGTAATATTGGCAGAAACACAGAAAACTGCAGAGTCTGTTCTGGATGCTTTTAATAAAATAAAAGAGCGAATTATTGTTCAGGAATTTATTAAAGAATCGGAAGGCGCCGATGTTCGGGCATTTGTCGTAGATGGAAAAATTGTCGCAGCTATGAAACGAAAAGCATTGCCGGGAGAGTTTCGTTCTAATTTACACCGAGGTGGAAGCGCTATTCATATCAAATTAACAGATGCAGAAATTAGAACAGCCTTGAAAGCCACAGAGGTTTTAGGGCTGGATGTTGCGGGAGTAGATATGCTTCAGTCGGATCGTGGACCACTAGTTTTAGAAGTAAACCCATCTCCTGGATTAGAAGGGATTACAAAAACAACAGGTGTTGATGTTGCTGGACATATTCTTGATATGGTAGAACGAAAAATTCAAATTCAAAGAAGAGCTCAGTTGAGCAGTTAATTATGATGAGATGATTTAGATTTATTAGCGTAAAGAAACTTGTAAAAAAACTACTAAAACACTATCCTCCTACATGTCGAATTTAGTTATCAATAAAAAGAACATTGAACCTGGAAGTCAGGAAATAATTCGTTTAAACGTTGCTCGGTTACCATCAGGTACGGTGATCAGTTTACGAATTCATGTGTTTCGAAGTGAAAAGCCCGGACCAGTTGCTTTGGTTTTAGGTGGTGTACATGGAGATGAAATCAATGGAGTAGAAATTGTTAGGCGAACGATTGCCTCTGGGATGTTTGAAAATCTTCAATGTGGTTCTGTAATTGCCATTCCGCTTTTAAATATTTATGGTTTCATCAATTTCTCCAGAGATGCCTCTGAAGGGAAAGATGTTAATAGAAATTTTCCTGGAAATACAAGTGGTTCCTTAGCCGCAAGAGTAGCGGGAACACTAACCAGAAAAATATTACCTGTAATTGATTTCGGTATCGATTTTCATACCGGAGGAAGTGCTCGATACAATTATCCGCAAATTCGCTATACTAAAAATGATCACAAAGCTGCCGAGCTTGCCAAAGCTTTTGCTGCGCCCTACCTAATTGCAAAACCGACAGTGGCGAAGTCATTAAGAAAAGTAGCTTTTGGAATGAAGAAACCGATTTTGGTTTACGAAGGTGGAGAATCTCTTCGCTTTGATGGTTTTTCGATTGAAAATGGTCTGGCAGGGTTGAAAAGAGTTTTACATAGCGAAGGAATGTTAGACGCTAGTAATGCGCCTTCTCAACAACCCATTCATTTTGATAAGTCTTCCTGGATTCGTGCAGCTCGTTCCGGGATGTTTGAATGGTTTCAACAATCTGGAGCAAAGGTAAGCGCAGGAGAACCCCTAGGTGTAATCAATGATCCCTATGGCGAGGCAGCAGTACGTTTATTTGCAAAAAAAGACGGCTATATTATTGGACATAATAATGCTCCGGTGGTCAGTGAAGGTGATGCCTTGTTTCATATTGGAAACGTGAATGGCCAGAAAGAATAATGAATCACCCACCCACTCACTCACTCAATCAATCATTCATTCATTCTCTACACTTCATTTCTCAAAACTTCCAAAGGCGGTTTATTCAAAACATCTCGACTATTCAATAGACCTATGAAAACAGTCAGAGAAGTGATAGAAAGAAACAAAATAAAAGGAGGAAGAAGACTTGGTGCAAAGGAGATTCCAAAACTAAATCTTGCCAGTGCCCAGGCACCTGCTCCTGATAAAAGAATTCCGGTGAGTGTAGCAAGTGTTCCAATCATAAAATATTCAAAGGCATTGATCGCAAGTATCTGTCGACGATTAGCGCCAATTGTTCTTAATAAAACACTTTCTTTTATACGTTGATATTTACTGATGACGACAGAACTAATCAATACCAGTAAGCCTGTCAGGATACTAAACAAAGCCATAAATCGAATCACAAAAGAAACCTTGCTTAAAATATCGTCAACGGATTTTAATATCTGTGTTAGATCAATGATCGAAACATTCGAATGTTTTTCTACGACTTTTTGTTGGAAGCCTGCTGATTGCTCTGGTGAACTAACTCTGGTAACCAAAACGTTGAATTGAGGTGCTTGCTCTAATACGCCAGATGGAAAAACAACAAAGAAATTAGTTTGTACGCGGTTCCAATTGATCTTACGGATGCTTCCAACGGTCGTTTCTATTGGGACACCTTGTACATTGAAAATAATTTTTGATCCTACTTCGACCTTCATATCATTTGCAATTCTTTCAGCTAGAGAAACAAAAATGGTCTCATCGCCTTCTACCCCTTTTTCATGAAAGGCCCCTTTAACAATTTCTTCGGTATCGATCAACGTGTCTCGATAGGTCGTTCTATATTCGCGATTATACACCCATCTTCTGGTTCTGGATGTCGTATCTTTCATTCGCATTTCTTTGGTAATCCCATCGATAGAATTTAATTTCATCGTGACGATTGGTACTTGCTGAATGATTGGCATGTCAAATGATTCTGCCACTTCTGCAATATCTTGTTTTTGATCGGGTTGGATATCAAAAAGGATCATGTTGGGTTGATCACCCGAGCCAGAAATCTCTACCTGATTAAGCAACATCTCTTGTGTGAAAAATAAAATGGAAATTAAAGCTGTTCCCAATCCAATAGAGACCATTAGGATAATTGTCTGATTATTAGGGCGAAATAAATTGGCAATACTTTGTCGCCACACATAACTCCATTTGACTGGAAAAAACTTTCGAACCGCCCACATCAACAGCTTTGCCACACCGGCAAGTAAGAGAAAAGCAACTCCAACGCCAATTGTAAAAGCAATGGCGGTACTAATTTCACCCGTTTGCCAAAAAGTAAATCCAGCAATGAAACAGGAAATCAAGACATAAACTAACCATCTCAAAGGATCGGCGCCACTTGTATCGTCTTCATAAGAAGCGCGTAGTGTTCGGAGTGGAGAAATTCGTCGTATGCTAAGTAAAGGTAAAAGGGCGAATAATAAAGCAATTCCCAAACCAATCAGAATTCCCTGACCGATAGAGGTCCAGGAAATATCAGTGCTTACATTTTCTATGGGTAAAAATTCTCCAAAGACCGCAGGTAAAATAATTTGAATGATACTTCCTAAAGCGGCGCCCACTATACTACCAATCAATCCCATAGTAAATATCTGAAGGAGATAAATTCTAAATCCTTGCCCACCACTGGCACCGATGGTTCGTAAAATAGCAACCGTAGATAGTTTGTCTTTTATATAAATGTGGACTGCACTGGCTACACCGATACAACCAAGCAATAAAGCAATAAATCCAATAAGATTTAAAAAGGTACTCATGTCACCTAGTGAATCTCCGAGGTTTTCCTGCCGCTCAGCAACCGAATTATCACGATAGCTTAATTCGGAATGCGTATCTCTAAAATCCTTTGCCAGCGAATCGACGTCTATGTTGCTTGGGATTTTAAACTGATATTGATAATCTACCCGACTACCAGGCTGGACTAATTCGGTGCCATCCAAATATTGCATCGGAATATAAACGGAAGGAGCTACAGAAGAAGCAATCCCTGCCTGACCCGGAACGGAGTTTAATTTACCTTCAATCTCAAAAACGAGTTCGCCAACTTTTATGTTATCACCAGGTTCTAAATCAAATTGGAGCATCAGCGTTTTATCAACCAACGCTTTTTGACCAGTCTTAAAGGTTTGGTATGCTTGCTCTGGCGTAGTGTTGAATTTTCCATAATATGGAAAGTTGCCTTCAAAAGCTTTTATAAAAGCAAGGCGTGTACCTCCATTCTTCGGAAATAAAACCATCGAGGGGAAATCTACTGATTTCGATTGATCTTCAGCAATCGTATCAAATACCGGAGCGATGATAGAGTCAAGGGGCTGATTACTTTCTAATGTAAAATCAGCACCAAGCAAAGATTTAGCTTCCCTGTTAATGTCATTCAGTAAGTTTTCACTAAAGGAATTGATTGCAACGAGCGCTGCAATTCCAAGTATAATAGAAGAGATAAAAAGAATCAGTCTACTTCTATTTCGCCGGCTGTCTCGCCAAGCCATTTTCGCTAACCAGGTAAAATTTGCTTTTGACATGAATAATAAAAAATGTAGTATTATTTCCGTTCAATCTCCAGATTTACATATAATTAAGTAAATTCAAAACTTTAGCCTAAAATTTGGCTATTTTTAAACAACTTCGCTCTAACCTTAGAGTATGTTTAAACATGCTCTTAATATTACAAAGATATGCATCGATTTGTTTTAATTTCTGCATTTATTCTTTTTGTTTTCAATTTGTCTGCACAATCAAGTCTTCAAAAAGCGATGAATGATTTGGCAAAAGACCCCGTTCTTAAAACTCAGGGTTTTAGTATGACGGTTTTAGACGTTGAAAGTGGTGAAATACTAGCAAACCACCAAAAAGATCGCGGTTTAATTCCTGCTTCTTCCTTGAAAGTAGTTACTACCTCAACAGCGCTGGGAATTCTTGGGAATGATTTTAAATTTAAAACCGAATTGCAGTACGATGGAGCTATAGATGTCGAAGGTGTTTTAAATGGAAATATTTATATAAAAGGGTTTGGAGATCCAACACTTGGTTCTGATCATTTTGATAAAACATTAGCCCTGGATGTCTTGATTAATAATTTTGTAGAAGCTATTCAAAAAGCAGGGATTAAAAAGGTTAATGGAAAAATCATTGGTGATGCTTCTTTTTTTGGAACATTAGTGGATGGACGAACCTGGCTGTGGGAAGACATGGGGAATTATTATGGTGCTGGAGCCTGGGGTTTAAACCTTCATGAGAACCGCTATTTTCTTACCTTCAACCGAAGTCTAAAACTTGGCGCTATTCCAGCGATTGAAAAAGTGGAGCCGACTATTCCAAATCTTTTACACATAAATGAGGTTCGACAAGATGCGAAAGGAACAGGCGACAATGCCTACATCTTTGGCTCGGTCTATAATTATACTCGTTTTATTAGAGGAACAATCCCTGTTGGAAATAAACCTTTTAGAATCAAAGGCGCAATTCCTGATCCACCTTTTTTTGCAGCTTATTATCTAATGAAGAAAATGGAAGCTGCCGGAATTGAAACAAATAGAGAAGCGACTAGTCTATTCGAAATAGTCAATCAAGAAGGCTTTAAAGCAGGAGAACGTACGGTTTTTTATACTCATTATTCTCCAAATTTGAAGGACATTGTTACGATTACCAATATGAAAAGTATTAATCTTTACTGTGAAGCGTTGCTGCGATATCTTGGGAAAGAAGTAAAGGGGGAGGGGAGTCCTGAAGCGGGAGTGGAGGTTATTCTTGATTATTTGAAATCTAAAGGATTTAGCGATAATAGTTTTTTTATAGAAGATGGAAGTGGCTTGTCTGTATTTAATACGGTATCGACTTATCAAATGGCATCCATCATGCGCTTGGTTGGACAAAATAAAAGCTTGTATAATTCTTTTAAACCCTCTTTACCTGTGGCTGCGCGATCCGGAGCATTAAGATATATGTTTAAAGGTACAGCCGCTGATGGAAAAATATGGGCAAAGAGCGGCGGAATGAAACGGGTTAGATCATATACTGGTTTTGCAGAAACCAAGTCTGGAAAATTACTCGCCTTCAGTATTATTTGCAATCACTTTACTTGCGAAAGTAGTACCATGCGAAAAAAAATGGAAAAGGTCATGTTAAAGTTGATAGACTAATTAAGTTGTTCATTTTATAAATTTCTATTTCATTTTTGAACTAATTTTAAATAAAAAGCATTTTATATTAAATTGCATCTTAATGAAAGCTTCGAAACTCACATATCTATTGTTGTTTGGTTTAATGTGCATCTTTGCCTGTGATAATGGTGGTTATAATAGTGCTAATTATAATGAACAAAGCAACAGCCATAATTACTCAGGGGATTCACAAAGTAATCCAAATAAGAATTCTGACCAGAATAACTTTCAGGATGATTTAGGAGATAATACGGAAGTGAGAGATATTTGGCAAAACTATCGGGTGGTGATTGATAAGCTTGGCGATTTGAATGATAAAGTGGTTGCTGATATTGGAGCAGGTCCATTTGGGTATTTTACTTTGCGGATTGCCAATAATTCTGAAATCAAAAAGATTATTGCGATAGATATTGATCAGGATGCTATTCGGTTTATTGAAAATGCTAAGATCATGCTGGATAAGGATGTTCAGGAAAAGATTGAAACCCGGCTTGTTGGTCCTTCTGATCCCGAATTAAAACCAGAAGAAGCTGATATCGTAATAATCGTGAATACCTATATGTATTTTGAAAAACCTGTTGAGTATTTGAAGAACCTTAAACAGGGAATTGCAAAAGATGGTAAGCTAGTTATTATTGATTTTAAAAAAAGGAATACACCTGTTGGACCTCCGGTCGCTTATCGAACTGCTATTGGGAAACTAGAACAGGATTTAATGGAGGCAGGATATTCGAATATTGATT
Source organism: uncultured Saprospiraceae bacterium (assembly GCA_964467425.1). Taxonomy (GTDB): domain Bacteria; phylum Bacteroidota; class Bacteroidia; order Chitinophagales; family Saprospiraceae; genus JAHDHW01. The sequence goes on along the minus strand of CAYXQH010000050.1, from coordinate 8,318 downwards.
CGGATGACAATACCTTGGCTTACCAATATATCATTATTGCTCAACCCGGAGTATTGAATTAATTTTATTCGCCGATCTTTGAGCGCAATTTTTTCGCTTTTTCAGAATAGAAAGTACCGCTTTCTGGAATCTCACTTAAAATTATTTTGGCTTGATCTATATTGTCCTGCTTAAGGTAAGTAAGCGCAAGGTACCAGGTGCCATTACTTTTTAAAAGCGAATTTCCATTTTTAATTTTTTCAAAAATAGATTTAGCCTCCTCATATTTATTAAGCTCTAATGCACAGATTCCTTTTGCTAGAAGCACTTTCGTGTCATTTGGATTTTTAATCAGGTATTCATTCAAACTCTGATAAGCATTTGTATAATCCTTCGCATTAAATTGATTTTGTGCTTGTTGTGCTAATTCCTCAGTTGTTCCTTTCTCAATAAGATTTAATGCTTGATGATCTGCAAACTGTTGGTACAATGGTTTTTGGAAAAAAGTATTTAAAGCAAAAATTAATACGGCTACTGAAGCTGCGAGGGCAAGACCCACAAAAATGCGTCGACGCTTGATCGGTTTTATTGTTGCTTCCTGCCCATCAAAATGTTTTTCTCCCAACGCTTCTAATTTCGGAAGTAATTCCTCTTTTTTATTTTCTTTTACTAAAAAAGCATTCATACTTTTTTGCAATTGGAAAGTCTCTGCAAAAGATTTATCACTGGCAAGTCTTTTTTCGAAAAAAGCTATTTGACTTTTATCTAAATTCCCGGCTAAATAATCTTCTATTAATTTGTAATCTTGCTCCATGAACGATTTTTTTGATGGTAAGTGTGATTTTTACTTTTTATCCTTGTTGAAAAAGTGTTCTCCAACGTTCCGTACAAGCGTTTTTTCGACGATACAGGGTGTTAATGTTTTCCATTTCTAACTGGAGTCGTATCGTTTCAGCTTTTACACCATCCGAATAAAGTTTAAGTAATTTCTGACACAATTCACTAAGTTGAGCAAATGCTTTCTCTAACTTGGATTGTCGAATTTCTTCTTCTTCGATGGCTTCTAGTTCAGATACGATCTCCTGCTTTTCTTCATATCGTTCTTTTTCTAAAACTCTTACCTCTGAAGCCTTCTTTTTTTTTCGAATTTGATCAATCCACTTGTTTTTACAAATTTGAAAGAGTAAACCACCTAAGGGGCAAGTTAATATAAAGGTAGGATCGCAAGCTTTATTATATAGCGCCAAGATAGCTTCCTGAAATACATCTCTTGCATCAGCAGAACTACCACTATTATTTACTACCCAGTTTTTGACCTGAATAGAGAATTTTTGATAAATCTCCTCTAATAAACGATTGTCTCCCTTTCGTAATGCCTCAATATATATATGGTCTTCATGTTGGTTCATGCAGGAAAGATAGAGATTCTTTAAGAAATTATTAACAAACCCGAGGGTAAGGTTATGGATTCCGCTACGATATAGGGGTGTAAATCAAAACGATTTGCAGCTTTATAGCTTAATTTTTTAACCTAAAATTTTTGGAAAATGAAAACTCTGAGTAAAAAAAGAAATCTAAGTTTAGTTCTTCTGCAGCTAAGAGTTGCTAGAATAGTACTAACGAATTTATTGTTTTTATTTATTTTATTTGTAATGCTGATGTTATCAACTAATGCGAATGCACAGCAAGCAACGAACAATGTTTCTGCTTTTTCACTAGGTGTGAAGGCAGGGTATGATCATCCACTATTTAAAATTCCTGTAAATGAAATGGATTATAATGGTGGGCGTTATTTGGGTGCTCATGCAGACTATCGATTATTTAATGCCTTAGGACTGCGAGTTGATTATGCTAACATCAAATCTACGCCTCAAATATTAATTCCCAATCAGGTATACTATGGCACAACGCCATCGAAAACCTTACAACAGACCATTAGTCTAAAGCGGAATTTTATTGGAATAGGTCCATCCTTTTCGACCGCTAATCCGATTTATAATGTTACGGTTGCTCCAATGGTTGGTTATACCTGGATAAAAGGGGGCGATGCTTATATGGAAAGTGATGATCCAGCACCATTAGGAGGAACAGATATCCTTTTGTTAAATACTGGTTTTAATGATCGTGCATTATCTGCAAAACTAGATGTAGACTTAAATGTTCGAGTCACAAAAAATCTGGAATTGACTTTAGGGACATATTACCTCCGTCATTTTGGAGTACACTACGATGACATGTTGGATACTGATAATACAGGGCCTTACCCGATTGCACATGGAGAACGTGTTTTTGATCAAACGCCAAATCCACATACGATGACAAGTCAACCTGCAAATATTATAGCTAACGATCCTGATAAGCCAAACTGTATGGATCTTTCCTCTATAGGTGCAAATCTTGGAGTACGATGGACTTTCGGAAAAAGAAAAATCAGAGATACTGAAAAAGACTGTATTACTTGTGGTTGTCCGGATGATGCACATAAAGTAGTCGTAACCGTTAGAGACGAATTATCTCAAAAAGTAATTCCTAATGCTGATGTCGCATTGAAAGATATGCAAGGGAATATAGTAGCTACAGGTACAACGAATACATTTGGTGTGGTAGACTTTGGTGAAATTAACCATGGCAATTATACAGCAGTTGGAAACGTGTATGGTGTTGAAACGACTATTGCGACAATTCTGGATGCGGAATTCAAACCAGATGTAGTGATTCAAAAAGAAGTATTGTATACCGATCTGCGATTTATTTTAAAAGGTGTGGTGGTTAATAAAAATACTAGAAATGCAGAACCGAATGTAGTAGTAACACTAACAGAAGATCGTACTCGAGCAGTTAAGCAAGATAATTCTGATGGAAAAGGTGCTTTTGTTTTCCGATTAGATAGAAACTCAAGCTACGAAATAGTAGGCGTCAAGGAAAATAAATTATCAGATATCGAACGTGCATCGACAGTTGGGCTGACCAGAAGTACGACACTGTTTGTTGACCTTGAGCTAGGGGTAGATGATTTTGATTGTGGAGTAGGAACAGTACTAGACGTGAAATACGAATACGATAAATGGTTTTTGACAACCAATGCAAAATTCGAATTAGATCGACTGGTTAGATATATGAAAGATCATCAAGTTGCTCGAATTGAATTATCCTCTCATACAGATAGCAGAGGTAGACATTCATACAATGAGGAACTTAGCCAAAAACGTGCACAGTCTGCGGTAGATTATATTGTAACCAAAGGGATCGGTCGAAGTAGGATTATTGCACAAGGGTATGGTGAAACCCGATTGAAAAACCGATGCGCAGATGGCGTAAGTTGTAGTGAAGCGGAGCACCGAATCAATAGAAGAACCGAAGCTAAATTAATTTGTAACTAGACACTTAAGAACAACCGAGTTTTCTCTTCAACCTGTCCCTGGGCTAAAAGAACTTAGCCGGGGATGGGAGTGAAGAGAACCAATTTCAAACTATTAATTAAATATAAAATTTAAATAAAATGAAAAATATAAAATTTTTAATCCCGGTAATTATTGCAGCATTAAGTTTTGCTGCTTGTAATAAATGTGAAGAAGTAGTTATGGAACCTTGTGGAGAATATCAACCTAATTCTGAATTTTGTGGTTGGTCTGTAGCAACTTGCTATACCGAAGACCCTGCAGGTGATGTTGCGGCAATTTTAGATACCAGATTTAATTCACAAGCGGTAAAAGGATCTGATTGGGGGACACAAGCAAGTCCGGTAACGGCTATTCATCCGAGTAACTGGAAGTTAAATCAAATCGGTCAGGTCTTTGGAACAGCTATCGATAAAGATGAAAATATCTTCTTAGCCTCTTCAGATATTTATTTTTATAGTGATGGGTATTTAATCATGCCTACCAGTAATAATGCTTCAAGACCTTTTTCTTCTGGTCAAATTTTTAAATGTCTTCCGCCGACTTTTACAGCGACACCTTTGGGGGCGCCACTTCCAAATGCAGGTGATCCTTTAAATGGAATTGGAAACATCGCTTATGATAAATGGAATGACCAGCTATTTGCAACGAATCTTGAAGATGGTAAAATATACAGAATGTCAACGACGACAGGTGCAGTTCTTGAAACGTATGATCCTTGGGCTGCAGATACGGGAACGATGGGGATTGCCATTCAGGAGGAACGAGTATGGGGTATTGGAGTCAATGAGGAAAGTGGTGCAGTAAAAGTATATTTTCCACGAGTGTCAAGTATGGGAAGAATGATTTATTCAATTACCTTAGTCGGTGGTGCTTTCCCTGCTGCAGGATCAGAAATCATTGAAGTTCCAAATCTTCCGGGTCGACAAATAATTGTTTCTGATCTGGCGTTTTCGAGCAATGGACAAGAGATGCTGGTAGCTGAACACGGCCATCCACATGAAGCAAAAGTAATGAGCTATTCATTGACCGGAACAAACTGGAATATTAAAACGCAATATTTTGTAGGAGCAAATGCAGGTTTGGATGGCGAAAATTCAGCTGGAGGTGTTGACTTTGCTTATACGGAGCAGAATGATAATGTGAGTGCAGTCTGCGATGAGTTTTTCTGGGCATCAGGAAATTATATGTCTGCAAGAAATGGAGCGGTAAGCTTGATTTATGGACTAGAAGGCATTAACTATAACGGGAATAATTCCGCAAGTACGGCTTCTCCTAATGCGAATCAAGATACCGATCTATTTATCGATTTTGATGGTGTTAGTGGAACAGGACCAAAAGGATCTATCGGCGATGTCGAAGTTTTTGATTGCTATGAATGTATCGATCCTTGTACGTTGAATAATTATCCGAATTAAAATAAGTGATGGAACAAAATTAAATGAATGTATTTGTTTAATTCCGTCAAACTACATATTACCGATTTTCATTATTAAGAGGCTCACTATTCGTAGTGGGCTTTTTTTATGGGGCTTACTGATGCTCTGCGAAACTCTGTGTCAAAAATAAAGACACGGAGTTCCACAGAGTTATACACAGAGTCTCACGGATTTTTTATAAAAACATCAAATCCTACCAACGATTTTCTGTTAACTATCCTTAACAAACCTTAAGAATACATTCACACAAGCATAGGTAAGAAGGATGATTTCGCTACGATCTAAGGGTGAATACAGCAACGAATCAGTTGCCATTTATTAACCCAAAATGACAAGGCTAAATCATCCGAGTCATTGGCTCTGCCCTGTAGAGCCCTTTAAAACCTATGTTATTATGAAAACGACAAATGGAAAAGCAAACAGATCAATTAAGGAATTGAAAAACTTTAAAAACCAATTAATCTCTAAAGAGGATCAGTTTAAGATCAAAGGCGGAGATGGAGATGCAAAAGAGGAAGTGGAGATTATCATCATCGAAGATTTAGTTGGTGGATAAGTTTTTAAAAGCCGAGGAATTACTTTTCTCGGCTTACTTTTTTTAATAACCAGGAGCGACTAATAACGGCTGGATAATTAATGATCTCTTCTCTTAGTTTCTTTTTTGATTGCTCTTTTGCGAATAAAGTATTTGTAGCTTTTAATAATTTTGACAAGGCATTGGAAAGATTTAGATAGGCGGCTTTCTTTGATAAAGAAATGTTGTTATTTCTTTTTATATACTTCTCTAAGGCGAGGATTTGGTTGTTTGTAGTTTCGTAATAGGATTTATCTTGTAAGGTCAGTTCGTATAATGTTCTGCATGATAGTGTTTTTGCGTTTAGATTAAGAAGAGGGTAGTTGAATTCGTAATTGGAAAGTTGTTTAATAGTTTGAGTGAATTCTTTTTGATAAAAGTAAAGGTAAGCTTGAGCTATTATTTCGAAATCTTTTTTATAAATCCCGCTTAGGAAAGGAGTGTATTCTTTTAAGAAATTTTTAGCCCATTCGAATTCTTTTAACTGTGCAGCAGTAGTAGTAATGTTAAAGTAAGTTGAGCCGGTGATTTTTTCATCAGAAATTAATAATCCTGCATTTAAGCCGCTTTTGTATAATTGGAAAGTCTCTTCTAAAAATTGGGATTCATTAGTTAAGCTTTTTCCGATTACATAATTGAGTAAGGCAGGGTAGATTATATTTCTGTCATCATCGCTTAAGTATTCCAGATGTTTTGTAAATGATTTTTTCGCTTTTTTATAGGTTTCGGGATCTTGCGTTTGTATTAACTCCGCAACTGTTTTTAATAAATTCGTTGATATAGCCGAATGCTGGCTTGATTCGAAAAAGTCCTTATCAAAAGGGTTGCCTAAAATGCGTTCTTGGTTTAGAAGCTCTATTTTGATGTGAAGCTTTTCATTGGAGAAAAAATGATTAAGATGCTGAAATGCGTCTTGAAGATTCGAGGCGGAGGCTGCATTCTTTTCTGTACCCTGATGGAGATAGAATTGTTTTAGTAACATATAGTTTTCTAAAAAATAATAACTGCCTCGCTTAGGTTGCTCTTCTAATGTCTTTCTTATTTTATTTTTACTTTTTTCAAAAAGCGAATAGATGTTTCTTTTTCTATAAATAGTATTTAAAAGAATGGATTTATCTAAAGGATTATTTTCGTATTCTTTATAAATCAAAAAGTCCTCTAATACTCGGGTCAGTTTGCGCATTAGGTTTCGAAGTTTGATATCCGAATAAGTAGTTTCAGGAAATAGCTTTTCAAAAATGACCTCCTTTGTCAATGCACGCTGCTTCACCTTCTTTTCTTCCTTTAAAATCACTTGCCATAAACGAAGAACGTCTTCGCTTTTGATCGAAAAATGGTGCTGAATAAAAGCAGTGCAATATTTTCGCTCCATATTGCTTAATGATTTTAGAATTAAAGTAAGTTTATTGTTATTCATTTAGTGTGATTACGAATATTTATATAAAAGTATGATTATTAGTGATTTATGAAAGAAGTATAGCTTTTAGGCGATTACAAAATACCTAAATTGTCTTAATTATTGTCATAAAAAAGTGAGATTCTTGTATAGAGGAAGGTAAGATTCCCCAGGTATGAACGATAGATGATTGAAATGAACTGATTTCAAGCAATCAAGGTCGAATAATTAATTCCCGATTTTAAAAAGTTAGAGAAAACATAAGAGATTGAGAATGAACGTTGTTGAACTAACTTTTTAAACAAAAGAGGGGATTTAATTTTTGATTGATACTAAATAAACAAAGCAAATGAAATTACATGACCCACTAAGCTAATGTTATAAACAACACCTTTAGCAAAAAATATTAAATCTGGTTATTAGATAAAATTACTAGAAACGTCAGGTTTCGATTAGCCATTGCTATGCACTGATGTCAATATTTAACTCCGTTTTTTAAACTAAAAAAAACCTAATGAAAAATTTATTAGTACTCCTTGTATCCTTTATGATTTTGACTTCAGGGTTTGCTCAAGTCAATTGTCTGGATTTTGAAAACGAAACGCCGAATACTTCAGCCGGGCATACGAATCCGGCTGGAAATTGGACCAACCTATTTTGTGATTTCGATTATAAACAAGAAGCCTCTGGAAATATATATTTAGAAGCAGATGATAATAGTGGAGCAAGCTGGATGTTAAATAATGTTGACTTCACAGGTGACCTTTCTCAAAGTAATAATTGTCAAACGTTTTGTTATGATGTCAATTATCTCTCTGCAGGAAGTAATCTCGGATTTTTCACCAATTCCATTTATATCTACTCCGGAGGAACGACCCCACAAAACTCAACCCTCTGTGCTCGCTTTGTTTTAAATAATGCGGTTAATGCTGGGAGCGGTTGGAATACATTTTGTTTGCCTCTGGATCTATGTAGCGGTATTGCTTTGCCAAATAATAGTCAAGGTTATTGGCAGTGGTATACCTCGATAAACAGCAATAATATTGGAACGGATTGTAATGACTGGAATACGTTAATTCAAAATGTAACGGGCTTTGGCTTTTTTGTTGATCGAGGTAGTCAGCAAACGGAGCTTTGGGGTTATGATAATTTTTGCTTGCTAGATACCATCTGTTATAATAATAAAACCTTTAGCACTTGCTTTCATACCGATTTCGAAAACCCAATGCTGAATGATTATAATGAATATGGATATGCTGGTGTTCAAACCGTCGATGGAAATTATTTTGTTTTAGGTAAAACCCAAAATAGAAACGTATTCGGAGAACCAACAACAAGTGATTATACCTTGCACACTAGTTTGGATGCAATTGGTAATGTCGATGCACCTTCTGCTTATGTCTATTCTGAAGAACCAGTAAATTTAATTTATGAAGATCAACTATTGGTCGAAATGAATCCTCCGTTTAATTCTCAACCAGAGCCGTACGTTCTTTTTACAAATTACCGGGAGGGAGGATCTACAAACAGCG
>CAYXQH010000049.1:0-17263 GCA_964467425.1 uncultured Saprospiraceae bacterium | reverse complement strand
GTAGTTAAGAACAACTACCTAATTTCTATTTTCATTAAATTTCCTGATGGGTAAAAAAGGAAAATTGAAAAAAGAAATATTAAAGAAGAGAATTAGACGCTTCTCGGGGTAGCATTCTCAGCAAACATAAAAAACAATAATATATTTTTATTGCACAAACTTATTTGCCTTCCAATTTACGGAAGCAAATTTCGAAATGTTTCAATCAATGAATTAACAATGTTATACTTTGCTTAAGTAAAACACCATATCAATATTAAATATATATGTAAACAATTAAACAACAGTTAACAATATGGCAAATTTTACATATGTTAAAATTTATCATTTCCTCATTTGTTTTTACCTTTAGTAATCTATGCGTCATTTAAAGAACCCCATCGTATTCACATTTTGGTATAAGTATTGTCAATGTATTTGTATGAAGAATAGAACAATTATGTATAAAAGAATCTTAACTTATATTTTTTTTACTTTAACACCTCTTTTTGGGATTTCCCAAGAATCGCACAATCACGCCATTCAGTATACACAGAATAAAATCACGACCAAGTCTTATATTGATTTACTAGATCAAAAGGAAGTTAAACCCTGTCAGAACAAATTATATCACTATTATAATAAAGGAAAAATTCACAGTTCTATTGGTGGTTATACTGGATACTTATTGGAAGGACGAACAGAAACAACTTTGGAGAATGGTCAATTGTTAAAATCTGGTCGCTTCAAACGTGGGCTAAAAGTAGATAGATGGGAAGCATGGAATACCAATGGAACTTTATCGAGTATTGTACGCTGGAAGCATGGCAAAAAACAAGGTCCTTTTAAACAGTTTGATGACCATGGCAATCTTACCACCATAGGAAAATACAAGCAAGACGCCTACCATGGAAAAATTCGAAACTATCAAGACGGTAAAGTGGTCGATACTCAAAAATATCGTAAAGGTGTTTTAAAAGAAAAAAAGAAGGAAAAGAAAAAAGATAAATCCAAAGGCAAGAAAAATAAATCTTCCAAAAAGGATAAGGAAACAAAAAAACAGCAAAAAAACAAAAAGGGAAAAAAAGGCAAAAAGAAATCTAAAAAGAAGAAAGATTAGTTAACCCCAATCGCAACCTCAACCCCAATCGCAAGTTCTAAAGCCATCTGCTTTTAATTGGTTAACAGTCACACTTCTTCTGAATTAGTGGAAAATTTAAAATTGTTTTTGAGATTAAATTTGAAGTTAAAAAATACAGAATTTAGAACAGCCTCTGTTGTGTTTTTCCTTAATTTCCAACGCCTACACTCAATTGGAAGAGCGGCAAATACATCGCTACCAGAATAAATCCTACGAGTCCACCTAAACAGACAATTAATACTGGTTCAATTAAACTCCCAATAGTAGCTGTTTTCCGTTCTACTTCTTTATTATATTCGTCCGCAACTTTCTTAAACATCTCATCTAGATTGCTGGCTTCTTCTCCTACCTTCAGTAACGCAATTAATCTGGAAGGAAAAAAACTAGATTTATTGAGTGTTTTATTTAGCATCTCTCCCGCTAGAATATCCTGCTCCGCCTGAATTAAAGATTGCTCAATGGGATAAAATCCTACCATTTGTTTTACCAAGCCCACTGTTTTAAGTAAGGGAACATTCGCTCCCAACAAAAAATACATCGCCTGTGCAAATCGAGCCAAAAATATCTGACGATAAATTCCGCCAAAGATAGGCATCGCTAAGAGTATTTTAGAACCAATATTTCGTACTGCCTCCTTCTTTCGCTGCGTGTAAATGGCTACAACTACCGTGACGACACCAAAGAAAAGATAATAGATATTTCTACCCATCCATTCTGAACAAGTGATAATAAATTGAGTGATCGCCGGTAAATCTCCATCAAATCGAGCATAAATATCCGCAAACATCGGCACCAGAAATTTCAACAGAAAAAATACGACTAAAAAAGCAAAACCGATTACGAATCCTGGATAAGCCAAAGCACCGACTAACTGTTGACGATATTTGATTGATTTTTCATAAAATAAAGTGAGCTCTTCTAACACTTGTAACAGCTTACCACTTTCTTCCCCTATTTGAATACTGTACACTTCATAATCAGAAAATTTTTCACTACTTCGCATAGATCCAGAAAGAGAATTTCCTTCCATAATTCCCGCTAGCAGAGCATCGACTAATTCTTGATGAACGGGTTTTCGCTGGCTTTCACCAATCAGTTTAAAAGCGGTTTGAATATCAAGTCCTGAAAATAAAAGCACTCCTAATTCTGAATAGAATTGTTCTCGAAATTTCATACCAATGCTTCCTCCAAACAACTTTATGTCTTTAGTAAAGATAGATTCCTTCTTTGCAACAGGTTTAACAGGTGCAACGGATTTACTTTCTTCTTGAAGTTGTTTAATGTTAACGGGCATAGGCTTGGGTATTCATCAGTTCAGCGGCGCTATATTGTTTTTGTAGGCTGACCTTTAATATTATTTCATCAAAAAATAAGCCCAAATCAATATAATCGACCAATCCTCTATTCACTAGTTCTTTTTTAAATGAAGTATTTATTTTGTTTACTCCAATCCAAAACGTATCTGGTCGGATGGCATGCGCTAATTGCTTTCGAATAATAAAGTTTTTATTCAATTCGTATTGAATACGCATCGTATCCATTTCAAAAGTAAGATTTTCGGTATTTCTAAGTATTCGATGTGCCACGAAATTATCTCTACGCAAAAGACTATTCAAATCTCCAAGTTCCCGATGAACTATTTGACTTTCTTCGTAGACTGCATATTGGGTATTGATCAACCGAATACATTGCATGGCGATCAAGACCACAAAGGTCGTAAGGATACAAACTACCATCAACTCAACAATCGTATATGCAGGAATTTTTTTCATTCAGTCACTGGAATTACACGTTTAATCAAATGAATCATTTGACCATTTTGATAATAGGCCGTGAGCGAACAAATTCTATGATGCTCTTTTTCGGTAAAAGGCAGAATGGCTTTCTCTATTACTAGGCCATGAAGTTCAATAGTTTCATCTAGAAAACGTTTATGCGCTATCGTTTCATCCATGACCGTTTCTAAAATAATGTTTGCCCTAGTCTTACTAATGGTTTGTTCATTGGTGATGATATTTAAATATATGCTCATCCCCGCACCAAATGAAATGACGATAATCAAGAGTGCAGTGATCGTTTCAACGATTGAACTAGCTTGGAGGGAGGTGTTTTGTAATTTTTCTTTTAGTTGATCCATTTAGCCACAGCAAATTTGTTCTTATTATCAGAAATAATTGGGCCAACAAAAGCAGTAGGCAAGTCTACTCGATTGATGTTTCCATCCAGTATAAAATGGTCATTAACCGCCGCATTCGTTTTAACAGAAAAAAGATGTGTTAGCACCGAACCAGTTACTTCTCCTCTCAAATCTAAACTTCCCTCGCAGTATACTTGTCCCTTAACCTCTGCTCGACCATCTATTTTCATACTTGATTTTTTACGTAAAAATTTTAGTTCTTTAGAGAACACAACTCCTTCTACTATTGTATTCGGTTCAATCAACAAGGTAGCTCCTTCGAGGTTTTCCCCTTTTCTAATGGTACCCAGAACGGAGGGATAAGTCAGATGACAGTTTTTTCCAACCGTCATTTTTTGTAAAGCAAAGGCTTGGATATTACCTTGAAATTTATCCTCGATCTCTATTTCTTCGGCGAATAGTAAGACATTTTCTAGTTTTGCAGTACTCGCTATTTTAATTCTGTCGGCAACGAGGACTACGTTTCCTTTTATTTCTTGTTTATTCAATTCTAGTATTTCTCCAGAAAAGAATAAGGTTTTTTTGGTAAAAGAATGATGGATATAGTTTGGAATTTTATTGGTTTCTGTAATTTTTGAAAAATTATCCACCAAAGTTTTTATTCTATTTTCCATTACTTTAGGAGGAAATTTTTCGGCGCTAAAAATCTTTCCTTCTATTGGTTTGGCATGAATGGCACCTTTACCGTTGATATGCCCTTTCTCAAATTTTCCTTTTGGCAGGTAACAGTTTCCGTAAATTTTCGTCGCCCCTGCAACGTTGAGTGGGTTATTTAAATCCTTCATGTACAATGCATACGAAGGTAGATTTTCAGAAGATACGCCAATTAAAAAAGATTTCTCTAATGTATCCATTCCCATCGAAGTACTTGTCAGTGACCGAACTAAACCGACATCAAACACTCCCCAATTCATCCTCCGCAAAACTAAATGGTCTTCTCCTTCTAAAAACAAAGGTTGTTGTTTCCAGTCGTAGATTTCATTTTTATCTTCTAGCAACAAAGTGATTCCAGAGTTTACATTTCGAATAGATTGTTGGATAGAAAATTGGTCTATTTGTTGCACTCTAAAAAGATAAGACAAGCTAACTAACAAGCTGCTCACTATTGCGATTAACAAAGAGACTACAACCGCATAGATAAGTGCTCTAGCTTGTAACATTATTTTTAATTTAATCAAACTAATATGAAAAACCAGATAAAACGCGCCACCTTAAAAGCATTTACGCTGACGGAATTGATGGTCGTATTGGTCATTATTGGTGTGTTAATGCTAATTGCATTACCTGTATTTGACGATCTATTTGGAGATGCCTACTCTATTGAAGCACAAAACCAATTAAAATATCTACAATCCAGACAGCAAACATTCTACCAAAAGCATTTCAAATATGCGGCTGATTTAAATGAGATTGGCTATACCGTTCCTAAAACGATTAAAGAAAATGGAGATGCGAGATATTATTACACCATTGATCAAGCCTCCGAAAATGGGTTTATTGCTCGGGCTACAGCTGTTGCTGATTTTGATAATGATGGGAATATCAATGTCTGGGAAATCAACCAAGAAGGGGTTCTTAACGAGGTAACTCCTGATTGATGACGATATATTTAATGGTCGGAACATTAAGTGCGATTATTTATGAAGATTTTCGTTTCCGAGCTATCCATTGGTACTGGCTGGTATTGCTAGTTATTGCTGCCTATTTTTATTCTACTACTCCAACAAATGATGTCCTTGCAAATTTCAGTTTTCTTTTTGTACAAATAGTCGGATTGACCGCTTATTTTAGTATTAAGAACAAACGTTTGGTCAACATCGTAGATAGTCAAATTGGTCTCGGTGATCTTCTATTTTTTATTCCCTTGTGTCTACTTTTTAAACCTGCCATTTTCCTGTTTTTTTTCATAATCAGTTTAACAGCGAGTCTAATTGGATTTTTATTGATCCAAAAATTTTGGCTTAAGCAATTAACAACCATTCCGCTCGCAGGATGCATGTCTATTACCTTAATTATTTTTTTAATAACAGAATACCACCACCCTGTTTCTTTCCTATTCTGATCAAGAAAAAAATTGTTACCTATGAATGACTTAGCAATTCCTACGGAGATCATCCAATGCATCAGCACTCAGCAAGCCTGGCATTATTTGCTGCTGCCTTACGCTAAATCAGCTACCGAACTCAAGTGTTATATTGCGAAAGAAAACCATAAAGAAGGGTTAGAAGAAGAACTAGAAGTATTGTTAGGTATTCCTGTAATTTTAGAAGTCACTCCAATTGACGAATTAAAAAAAGCAATCGCCCAATATTATAGAAAACCAACGGACAGTCGAAGTCAACCCTCTGCGGCTGGATTCGATATCAATGATAGCCAGAACATTCTGAACAATTTAATTAAGGAAGCTAAGATGTTGAATAGCAGTGATATCCATCTGGAACCCTATGAACATAAAGCAAGAATTCGGGTGCGAATTGACGGAAAATTGGTAGAGCGTTATAATATTGATATTAAGCAATATCCCAGTTTAGTTAACAAAATAAAAATTCAATCAAGTCTAGATATTTCGGAAAAAAGACTACCACAAGATGGCAGAATTTTCATTAAAAATGAACTCGTTGGTCAATTGGATTTACGGGTATCTGTACTACCTACTTTACATGGAGAAAAAATTGTTCTCCGTATTTTAGGAAGCGACAATCTAGATATTTCCATGGAGCAACTCGGCTTTAGTAAGACTGATCTCGATTTGTACATGGAGAGTGTACATCACCCTAGCGGTATTGTTTTGGTAAGCGGTCCTACTGGTTCAGGAAAAACCACCACGCTTTACGCTACCTTACAATTATTGAATAAGAGTATTCGCAATATTCTTACCATCGAAGACCCCATCGAATATACGCTTGAAGGCATCAATCAAGTGCAGTTAAAAGAGAATATCGGCTTGGATTTTCCCGCAGCAATGCGGACGTTTCTACGACAAGATCCAGATATAATTATGGTAGGTGAGATTAGAGATAAAGCGACCGCAGAAATGGCGATTAGAGCTTCTTTGACGGGCCATCTAGTATTATCTACCATTCATACCAATTCAGCGTGGGGAATCGTGGCAAGACTAGTAGACATGGGTATACCTAGTTATCTATTAGCAGATACGCTTAATGCTGCGGTTGCACAAAGACTGGTTAGATTGTTATGCAACAATTGTAAAACAGAGACGAATTTCGACAAAAAAGCATTTCCCAGAGATTTCAAATTCAATGAAAGTCTAGAAAAATATTATATCGCCAATGGATGTGAAGATTGTTTTTACACAGGATATCGAGGAAGAAAAGCCATTTATGAGATAATTCCTATTGACGAAACTTTAAGCCTTCACATCAAACAAACGGATATGAATGTAAAACATGTTTTGTCAGAAAAAGGACATGCTTCGCTGGCAGATAATGCCTTAAAATTAGTTTCATCTGGACTTACTTCTCCCGAAGAGGTTTATGCAATTTTATCTTCCAGCTAACAAATCTCATACATTTCACTTTGGCTTATATTTTGATATATACAAATATAGATAATTAACATAAAACCATTGTGAGAAAAACCTCCCTCTTAGTTTTCCTACTACTATTCGTTTTCATTCGACTGAATGGTCAAACTACTCCTATAGTTGATCGTTTCCAGCAGCTAGAATTGGATCTTGAGGAGTATGCTTTTAACAATCCCAAAGTAAATAGTCTAATTGATATTTCGCTCACAGGAACTATCCAAGAATTTGCGATGGCCTTTTCAAAGGAATCAAAAATCAATTTAACGATTGATCCTCGAATCGATAAAAAGGTAGTCACCAATTTTGCGGACACTCGTCCTAAAGATATTCTACTCCATCTTTGCAAATTTTATGATTTAGATCTCACTTTCTCTGGTTCCATCGTTTCATTAATTCCTTATGATTCACCTCCTGAAAAACAAGAAGAAAAAAAACTGGACATTTCATACAATGACTATAATGATAATTTAACCCTTAACCTCAAACGAGATACGCTGGACGAAGTACTACGGGCAATCAGCAGATTATCTGGAAAAAATGTTATCAGTGCCAAAAGCATCAGTGATATGACCGTTAGCGGATTTGTGGGAAACACTAAATTTGAAGACGCGCTGAATCAATTTGCGCTGAGAAATGATATTTTAGTAGTAAAAGATGAAAAGGGATTTTATATCCTGACGGATAAAAAAGAAAACACCAAAATTGCAGAAACAACCGAATCCGAATCTAAAGGTAAAAAAGGTTCTCGAAAAAAGTCTTCTCGAAAAAAGTCAAGCAAGAAAAAAAATAATAGTGGCGCAGATATCTATGTAGAAATAGCAAAAACTACAGATGGGCAAAAGCGCCTGAATATTCAAGCAGAAAAAGCCCCAATGATGGCTATTATTCACGAAGCTTCCAATACTGTTAACGAAAATTATTTTCTATTTAACGAATTGACGGATCCTATAACCCTCGATCTAAAAGAAGTGACTTACGAGGAGTTTTTAAACACCATGTTAAAGGCACCAAAATATGGGTATAAAAAAGAAAAAAATCTATACCTCATCGGTGATGGAGCTTCGGATTCTTTCAAAGAAACAAAAATCATTCAACTTCAGCACCGTTCTGTCAAAGAACTTATCACTAGTATTCCAGCAGATGTTTTACAAGGCTTGGAGGTTAAAGAATTTATTGATCTAAACTCTTTGATTGCCAGTGGACCAGTTAGTGGATTAGAAAATTTACAACGCTTCATCAATGAAATTGACAAATCTGTTCCCGTGGTGATGATTGAATTACTGATTGTAAACGTGCAGAATAACCGAGAGACTAGAATTGGGTTTGAAGCTGGACTAGCGGACCAACCTGTACAAGCAGGAGGACAAATTTATCCAAGTGCTAATTTTACGTTTAGTGCCAAGGCAGTCAATAGACTATTAGGCTTACTGGCTGGTAATGGAATTGTAAATATCGGTAGAGTAAGTCCCAATTTTTACGCAAACCTACAAGCAGTAGAAGATAATGGCTATATCAATGTAAGATCTAAACCTCGACTCTCTACCTTAAATGGACAAGAAGCAACTTTTTCGACAGGTGAAACGAGATATTATTTACGAGAGCGGACTACCCTACAAGGAAATCAAAATCCAATTTCTTTACAAGACCGAACTTTTGAATCTGTAAACGCTGATTTTTCTATTCGTATTAATCCCATCGTTTCTGGTGATGAATATGTGACCTTAGAAATAGAAGTAAATCAATCAGATTTTTTAGGACAATTACAAACCGATGCTCCTCCTCCACAAGTTAACAGAACCTTTAATTCTAATATCAGAATTCTCAATGAAGAAATGATCGTGCTAGGTGGATTAGAAAATAAAGAGGTTTCGGATAGTGGTACGGGTGTACCATTCCTGGCTAGAATTCCCATTATAAAATGGTTTTTCAGTAATCGAAGAAAAGCGAAAAGTAAATCTAAATTGTTAATTTTTGTAAAACCAACCATCATTTACTAAACTCGAAATGCTAGATAATTTTGTTAAAAAAATTAGTGGGTACACGAATTGTTCTTGCATTGAAATACGCTTGCAAGGAGATCAGATACGCTATCGCCAGATAGGATTAAAGCTAGCGAAAGGAATTATTAGCATCACCAATAAAACGGAGTTAACAGAAAATTTAGAAACAATTTTAGCTCCCATAAAAGCTCGTACACCTCTGATTTTATTAGTAAATGGATATGGGATTCTACATCGTTCCCTCCCCTCTCTTTCTATTTCGAATCAAGAAATCGTAGGACAAATATTACCTAATGCAAATGCTAAAGATTTCATTATTCAAAAAACAGAAAATGGCTCTAATCTACTGGTAAGCATTATCCGTAAAAGCATGATAGAAAAACAGATCAAGTTATTCAAATCTCTGGAGCAGTGGCCTGTGGCGATTGCAGTTGGTAATTTTCATATAAAAAACATTATTCCATTTATTGAAAACACCAACCAACTAGCAACTGACTTTCAGTTATTGATTTTTGATACTAATGCCAACTTGATAGATTCTTTCGAAAAAAAACAGGCTACCGAAGATCCTACTGCACCGCTTTATATTGGGGAAGACAAACTTACCGCTTCATTAGTCAGCGCCTATGCTGCTGCCTTTTGTTTTCTGACCGGAAGGATGGGGGATTTTGAAATAACCAAAGAGATTAAAGAAGAACATCTATGGGCCGATATTTTTAACAAAGGGAAATTTGTTGCTGGTGGTGTCATTGCAAGTTTATTAGTTTTGAACACCTTGTTTTTTTATAATTTTAAGGATAAAAAAGCAGACTTACAAAGAACCGTTTATATACACCAGGATCAGTTTTCACAGCTTGACTCCATGCGTATTTCACTCTCAAAGCAACGTTCTTTTTTAAAGAATACCCGACTAACTGGATTTAGTAAATCCTCTTATTATGCGGATCAGATTGGACATTCAATTCCCAAAGGGATCTCGTTGGAAGAGTTGGTGATATTTCCAGAAAAAAAACAGAAAAAGCCTATTAAAAAAGATAAGTTAGTTGATTACGATTTTCAAAAGATCAAGATCCAAGGAAAATCTGATAATAGTATCCGATATAACGATTGGATAACCAACCTCAAAGTATTACCTTGGATTGCAGAAGTTACCCATATTAGTTATCAAGAATTACAAAACGAAGCGGGTAAATTTGAAACTGAAATTACTATTCAGCTTTAATGATTACTTCGACTATATCTTGAAATCGAACCTGAATAGAATCATCAAATATTTTCTCCACCAATAGTCCATTCTTTCTTTCTCCCGATCTCCAGTGATCAATATCATTATCTATTTTTACAATCGCCTTTAATTGGCCACTCACCAGTTTGACATTTCCTTTATACTCAATGCTAGGAAATTTTTCTTTCTTTTTTTCTGTTTTTTTTCTGCCTTGATTCTTTTGACTAGTAACTATTTTTGATTTTGGCACAACAGAAGTACTAGTTTTTCGGGATCGGACCGATCGTTCAGCAATAAATGGATCTTGGTAATTCAACAATAAAGCAAAGGCTTCTCGTTCAGTGGCTGTTGCCTTGTGTTCAGGAATCATCGCGGTTGGATATGCGGTATTCGCCTTAGTCTTTCGTTCATACAAACGATAGCCGAAGATACTCCATACGGATAACAGCAGGACTCCCAAAAAGAGTTTGGTACTCTTCTTTTCCATGGTTATTATTTTTAGGTTATGTTATTCCACGTAGATTGATCATCACTAACAGATCAAACTAAATAATAATTATCAGGGGAAATCAAGGGGAAGAAAATAGGGAGAGATTATATTAATTCAAATAGAACGAACGTAAAGAGCTAAAAGGGCTTAGATTACCAGCTGAATCTACGGAACGTAAACGCCAATAATATTTTTCCAATACTCCGTTCGAAAAGGTATAACTCGTCTCAGAAAGTCCGATCTTTAAAACCAAATCATTTAAAAGAGCATCCGAATAAAGGTACAACGTATCCTGAGAAGACGATTCGTCTATTGACCAGGCTAAAAAAACTGGGGAAGAAACCGTGTCACGATCATTCGGCGTATTGAGAATAGGAGCTGTAGGATTAGAACTGTCAATAAAAAAAGAGCGGGTAGAATAAGGGGTAACACTAGTATCGTTCTCTCCTCTCACTCTCCACTGGTATTCACCTTCTGGCAAAGTCGTCGTGTAATTATCCCCCTCCACCGTAACATCTTCTACAATAAACGAATTATTAGAAAAGTCAGGATTCGCAATCTGAACCCGATAATTACTTGCTACCTCTAATTCTTGCCAAAGAAAAGATACCGTTGAATCACGCTGTGCCTGACCTTCTTCCGGTCCGACCAGCAGAACGGTTTGAGCAGTTAAATTTTGCGTCGAATCATCTAGCACCGTTAAATTCCTGATGACAGGTGTAGTTTCACTAAAACTATTCGTACCTACTACCGTCCATTGATAATCACCTGCCGGCAAAGTAGTTTCGTAAGTCAATCCTTCTTCAATCTGATCATCGATCACCAATCGAGCTATAGAATCAAAACTAGGACTTACTACTCGGATACGATATCCAGTAACATCATCAGACGCTTCCCACCAAAAAACCTGTGAAACCTCTGTCGTCACCAGATTATCAGCCGGTGCCAATAAGACAACCTGATCTCCATCCAGATCTTGTTCTAGGACGTCTGTACATCCAAAAACAAGCAATAAAACCAGACTTAGAAAACAGCATCTAATTAGCATGATTTAATTTTACAGGAATCAGTAATGGACAAAAAATAAGTCTCGTATTTTGGCAAGGGAATTTTGGGTCAAGACGAGGCGAAAAAAGCAGGGATAGCAGAGCTATCACGAGGCTTTTCAACGAAGCCTGCCTGCCGGCAGGTATTGACACAAAAGTGCCAGCCATAAATTGATAAGTTATTATTTGGCCATTACTTAGTATTAAGATAATTCAAAAACAATGCCTTAAATCAAGGTAAATTTTCTACTATTAAGAGCATCCAATGCTGCCTAAGAAAACTACTGATTTATACTCCTTAAAACTATGTGCCCCGTTAATCGCTTCTTTTTTGTCCGCAAATCTTTCTTCGTCAAAAAACTTAGCGAACTGACCACCCCAAGTGATTTTTCGTATTCAATCAAATATACTAACTTCAAAACATCTTTAAAATTGCCCTGAACATCTAATTCTCTGCTCTCTATTTCATAATTACCTTCCTCGTAAGTATTGGCAATAGGTAAATTAACAATCAACAGATTATTTTCTTCACAAAAGCGAGTTATTTCACTCAACAATGCTTCTTTGTTATTGAGATTGAACGTATTCCCTTGCAATTGATTCAACTCATTCTTGATCTTCATGATCTGCACGGGTGCCTCTTTTGCCTGTGCTGACTTACTCGTCAACATTCCAATTTCTCGATATAAATTTAAGGTTGGCTTGATGCTGATGGTGAATATAAGCGCCAAAAGTAGGAAAGAACCAAAAAGCAAGGCTTTGGTTTTTTGTTTGTATGTTAATTGTTTTAGCATAGCAATGGTCGTGATTACCTTAAAGAAGGGCAATATTGATGCCAAGGAGATGCATATTTAAGAAGAGGAGGTAGTAAGATCTGATCTCTTAGTTTGATGGTTTTTTGTTGGAGAAATCATACTAAGAGATATTTAACTGTTTTCTTTCTAACGATACAAAACAGATTAAAAAAATAAGCTGCTCGGCTAATGCTCACTTGATTCAATATACTACTTTGACCTAATTTTAACTGCTCTTTGATTTTTTCTTGGAATCACTGTAAAAGTGAACCAAATATAATCTAAGAAAGTACAAGATTTAAAAATATCTGAACGAGAAGTCTGGCTAACTACTTAATTAGAAGTGATGATTTTTTTAGAGTGCAGGAGAGTTATAATTCAGTTTAGAGTGAAGTCGTATCTTTTTTACTTGCGAAAAATAAGGCGCCAAAAGATAATAATTAAAATAAAAAAAAGGAATAGACAAAGATATGTATTTAAAAAAAAGGTAGGAGATATATTCAATACATCGGTATTTCCAGACTGGACAAAAGGCGCCCAGAAGAAAGGATGTGCTATGATTTTATCCGCTGTTTTAAGATGAGTTAATTTTGATTCTCTAAGAGCTTTATCCTTTGGCATTCCGTCATGTAAATGCTGATAATATGAACTCATGATTTGGGAAGTTATACAATCGTCTACAGACCACAAAGTTGTTAGTGTACTAGGACAACCACTTAAAATAAAAGCCCGAGACAAACTCATTAAACCTTCCCCTTTTACCAATTTTCCAGAACCTGTATTACAGGCACTCAAAACGGCTAATTCCGCATTAATATCTAGATTATATAATTCTTTTCCGGCAAGATAATCATCTGAAAAATAGATTTTATTTTGATCAGGATCTTCCTCATCAATACACGCGTGTGTAGCCAAGTGTAGAATCTGACAATTTGCTGCGTCCTCCTGGAAAGCGTTTCTATTGGCTGATGATCCAGTAATGACTTTGCCCTTAAAAATATGGTTGATAGATTCGACTTCCTTTTTGTTACATTGTAAGCTATATACCTTATTATTATTACAAGATCGATTAGCTGTTTTCTTTTGATCACCAAAGCTTGGTGCAAAACCAATAAAAGAGTAATCCGTAGGTTCGATCATCTTATCTTTTTGCATGCCTAATAAACCAATAGAATAGTTATAACTAATGGTATATTGAGATATTAAATATTGAAAATGATTACTCGAAAAATCATTGAGTTCTGTTGACGGTCTTTCTACTACAAAAGTTTCAAAAGGAAGATAGGATAATAGTCCATCTGGAATAATTATCAACTTTTGAATGTTTGTTGATAAGTCTTCAATCGCAGGTTGTAGAATGTCTTTAAATAATTGAAAAGAAAGTTGAGCGAAAGATTGTGATTCTTTAAGGATGTCTTTCTGAAAAGGTGGTGTACTAATTATTTGTCTTAAAGCATTAATTTGCTCGTCAAAAGTAGTGTTTTTCGGACATTGGTATACTTCAAATTTTGTTTGAGTAATGCAAAAAATAAAAACGGTTTCAGCTCCCACAAAGTACTCTACAATCGCATTATCTTGATCCAATAATCGTTTACGAATTTCTTTAATTCCTAGTTTTTTAATTTGATATTTTAAATCATAATATTGTGGATAATCTTTTTCAAATAAGGCGATCAATTGATTGTAATCTTCTTGAAGACGGAAAAGTTTTTTTTCCCAATTTTGAATTTTCTTTACGTCCAAATTTTCAGGAGTCCTTTTAGCTCTGTTGATATTGTTTTCATAAAAGCTAATATCTCTTCGGAAAGCTGATTCTTTCTCTTGATCTATTAGGGGTATATCTCCTCCGATAATAGCTATGTTTTCTTGAATTGATTCCAGTAAAATTACAGCTTTACTTTGTTCTGCAAATTGAAATGCAGCTTCTAAGTGTTTTTCATCCTTGTTTTGATCATATAATGCAAGCGTACTTTCTATTCCCAATTCATAAATGCTTAATGATTTTTCTGCCAATACCTGTTTGGAGCCTTCATCTAGAAAACTTCGCCGTAAGACGTTGATAATCTCTATACCAAACAAGGCATTTTTATGTGCTAATTTTAAATCAGTAAGATTTTTTGTTTGTTGGTATTTTTTAAAATAAGTTTTTGATTTTCCTTCAATAATTTCTAAGGCTTCTACTTTTGAAATACATTGTTTAATATTTGGATTTACAGAGGGGTCACTGTTTTCAAAATTTAAGGCTAAATTTTTTAATGCAGATTGGTGGTTTTCTAGCGCCTTTTCAAAATTATTGATAGCTAAATATGCATTGGCTAGATTTCGAAAAGATCTTGATTTAACTTCGTGTTTATTGAAGTTATTGTATGCTTCATAAGCTAAGTCAGTTGCTTTTTCAAAGGCTTTGATCGCTCGACTATACTGTTTTTGGGCTAAATAATGATTTCCCAATATTTCATGGCTTGGAATTTTTCTCATTGCGCTCACTTCAGGATGGAGTTGCATGGCAAGGTTTAAGTAATGATTTGTACTATCTTTATTCTCAATTTTAATAAATATTCTTGCAAGGCTTTGATAACAATAGATTAGATCCCTAGTCAAAATTTTGTTCTTAGCGGTTTTATCTAGATATGCCGTGGTTAAAAATTGATGATAATATTGAATAGCTTGAGTTAGTTGCTTTTTATCCCGATAGAGATGACCCAATGCCAAATGAACAGAAGCGACTTGATAGGATCGTACACCAACCGTATCTAAGTAATATCGTAGGGAGTTATTCAAGTATCTTATTCCTTCGTCATAATCTCCCTTATTCCTAAAGGTATTACTCATATTGTGATATAAAATGGCTTGACTGATTTTGCTGGCTTTACTTTTTTTCTGGAGCTGTTCTTTTTTCCTGTATAATTTCATAGCTTCATCATAATCTCCTTTGTTGTCTAAAAATACGCTATAGTTGCCAAGTGCTGTTGAATAGGATTTACTATTTTCGCCCAATAATGCAGCTGACTTTTCCATTGCTAGCAATGCATATTTCTCAAATTCGACATAATTTCCTTGATAATAGCGAATAAAAGAAGCATTATTTAAGCTTTCTACATAGTTTTCCCATGCTTCCGCTTCTAAGAAATACTTACTAGCTTGTTGGGTGTAGTAAAAGCAACTATCTAAATTTACTTCAAAAACAGCCGTTGCTCTTTCATCAAATGATTTTCCAATAGCAGCTAAGGAATCTTTGGTAGACGCTTGTGTAAATGAGGCGTAAGGGAATAATAGGAAGCTTATGAAAAGGAAGATAAACTGTATTCTCATAATTATTTTTTTAATACAAGCGTACTCTTGCAATACACAAAAGTACGCTTGTATTAAGAACTTGTTTAAAATCCCATCAATTGGCTGCAAGCGGCAAATTTTATTCTGCATTTCGTTAAAAAGCCTCGTCGATGCTTAGGCATCGCCTACGTTTTTTGCCTTATGCAGAACAAAATTCTCTCGCTTTCGCTCAATCATGAAACCTTAGACAAGCTCTAAGGAGAAATTAATTTGACTTCAATAATTTAATAATTTTATAGTCATTTCCAAACTGAATTTGGGCAAAATAAATTCCAGGAATCCAAGAATCAGTATTTATATTCTTCGTGAAAGTCCCTACAGCTATATTTTCTTGATAATGATTATTAATTATTTGCCCCATTGAATTATAAATGTTGATTTTTATATCCATTGCTTCGACAAGCTCCAAAGTAATAGTTGTCGTATTTAAAAATGGATTTGGGGACACTTGAAGTAAAATATTATTTTTTGATAATTTTTCTTGATTTGTTTCATCTTCTCTTGTTCCCGCATTAGGATCGATAATTGGGTCATTGATACTTGGACATTGTTGATCACAGTTTATAAGGTTGGTACTACCTGAAAACAGGTTAGAAGGAGTACACGCTCTATTTTCACAACACTCTTCTGTCTCATCAAAAATTTCACAAGAAAATATACCCTCTGATCTTGCGTGATCTTGAATAGGATAAGGAATTAAATTAAAATCATTGTCAAAAACTAAAATCTCCATACTCCAATTCAGCGGAAAATTATAGCGACATTCCTCTGTTACATTAACAGTAACATGAAATGTATAATTGTAAATATTTTGATTATTTACGATTATAGGATTTCCAACAAAGTCAGTGGCAAGTTGAAATAAATCGCCCTCAATAACTTCTATGATTTCCTCATCTCCTACTGTATATCGAGCTATAATTGTAGGAACCCCTTCAGGATATTGATACTGTCCAGTTATTGCGTTAACTTCTAAGTTAGCAACATTTATAACAAATGGGTGAGATGTTTCGCATGAAAAAACGTTTCCATAGGGATTTCCTGTTCCTTGATTTGTAATTTCATTTATTTTAAGGGCTGATAATTGAATATGACTTCCAATCATAAATAATAATAACAATAATTTAGTTTTTAAGCTTGTCTTTTTCATAACGTTTGATTTTTAATTATTAAATAATAAATTTACACTGCTTATACGGCAGTGATTACGTTAGGAACTTCGACATTCTGTTAATCACTTCTTATAAGCTACCTTCCAGCCAAGGCTGGAAGGTTTCTTCTTGAATATCTTTTGTAAAAATCTGCTCTCTAACGAATACTAAATAATGAACCGTGTACAAGAGTCTGACGTTTACATTTATATTATGTCAGAAAAGACAAAAATGTAATGGGGTCACTTGTTTTATTTTAAAATAAAGTACTTGATTCGAATTAATACTATGAATCTGTTTAAGAATGAAGCACATACTACTGGACATGAACCCATTTAGGGTTTGATTTGCCTTTTAATATTC